>NZ_JACGMO010000032.1:0-61427 GCF_015354745.1 Micromonospora sp. S-DT3-3-22 | reverse complement strand
TCCACCCCGTCGTGCCCCGGCCCGGCCTGCGGCTGCGCCCACCGGTCGGCCCCGTCACCGGACCACGACCCGTCCGACCGGCCCTGCCACGGCTCCTGCCGGCCCTGCCCGGCGGCCGCCTGGCCCGGTCCGATGGCTGCCTGGCCCTGCCACGGGCCGGTCCGGTCGTCCTGCTCGCCCTGCCAGGGGTGGTCCGGCTCGCCGTGGCCCGCCGGCCAGGTGCCGGGCTGTGCGTGCTGCCAGGAGGCGGCCTGCCCGTCCGGCCACTGTCCGGTCCGGTCGTCCTGCGCGGTCTGCCAGGCCCCGGTCCGGTTGTCCTGCGCGGCCGGCCACGGGCCGGTCCGCTCGCCCTGCCATGCGTCGGTCCGCTCGTCCTGCCACCTGTCGGTCCGGTCGTCCGGCCACTGTCCGGCCGGTTCGTCCCGAGCGTCCGGCCACTGCTCGGCCCGGTCGTCCGGCCAGGCGCCGGTCTGCTCGGCGGCGGCCCACTGCCCGGCGGGTCCGGCGTTCCACCGGCCGGTCGGTGCGTCCTGCCAGCCGGTCTGCTCGCCCTGCCACGGTCCGGTCTGCTCGTCCTGCCATGCCCCGGCCTGTTCGCCGCCCTGCCCCGGCCCGGCCGGGTGCCGGCCGTGCGGCGCGTCAGCCCACCGGTCGGCGGCGGGGCCCGGGGCGCCACCGGCGGGCCCGGTCGCGGCGTCCGTCCCGCCGGGGCCCGGCTGTGCGGGTGCGTCCACGGCCGGTTCGTCGCCGAAGAGGTACGCCGAGCGGGGGGCGGGGCGGTCGGTCAGCCAGGCCGGGTCGTCCGTCGACGGCTGCGGCCGTCGGTATGCGGCGTCCGGGTCGTTCGGATCGGTCCAGCCGTACACGCCTGTCGCCTCCACGGGTCGCTTGCGGGCCGGGGTGACGCTACGGCGGCCACGGAAGAGCGGCAATGTGGCTAAGGAAGAGTTAAGGCGGGACGACCGTTCAGGGTCACCGTACCCGGCCGGGAAGGCGTAGAGTCAAGGAGTCCGGACAGAGAGTGTCCGAGCCTTGCGGCCCCCTCGGCAAGTGCAGCGGCCCCCTCGGCAAGTGCACAGGGCAGACGTGGAGATGATCTACGGCCTGCGAGAACTTGACGAACGAGGGGTTGTCGCTCAATATGTAGGTGTCGCCAGTCGCGCCCAGCCACGCCCGGATTTCGGTGGCCTGGTAGTAGTCGCGAACACGAAATGGGCGCGCGTTGGCCGGCTTTTCCGGCAGCGCATATCAAGGAGTCAGCATGGCGAAGGCCCTCTACGGCCACGTAGGTGCAGCGCCCGACCGGCGTCTGCTCGACGAGGTCACCCGACTGCGTTCCAGGGTCCAGGCCCTGGAGTTCGAGATCACGCGCCTGCGCGCCGACAACGATCGGCTCGCGGCGGCTGCGGCGGAGGTGGACGACCTCCTCCGGCTGGCCGAGCCGGCGCTCACCTGATCCTCGGGTACGCAGAAAACTGAACAGCACCACCGCGAAAAAGCGCGCCGACACTTTTGTGCCGGCGCGCAGTGCTGTCCGCCACATATTTCCCCGCTCACCAATTCACGATCTTGTGAACCGATGTGGCGTGGCACACCCCGCTCAATTCCACCCCCGCCCGGGCGGTCGGGCGGCGGTGCCGGGGCGGGTCGCGTGCCGGTCACCGCGTACCCACGGGTTAGTCTGCGGGTTCACCAGGTCCGCGCAGCCCGCGACGCCTGCGGTGGCCACCGGACGAGGATCGGACAGGTGCATCTCAAGAGTCTGACGGTGAAGGGGTTCAAGTCCTTCGCCTCCGCCACGACGTTGAAGCTGGAGCCCGGGATCACCTGCGTGGTCGGTCCGAACGGCTCCGGCAAGTCCAACGTCGTCGACGCGATCGCCTGGGTGCTGGGCGAGCAGGGCGCCAAGGCGCTGCGCGGCGGCAAGATGGAGGACGTCATCTTCGCCGGCACCGCCGGCCGGGCACCGCTGGGCCGGGCCGAGGTCACCCTCACCATCGACAACACCGACGGCGCGCTGCCGATCGAGTACACCGAGGTCTCCATCACCCGCCGGATGTTCCGCTCCGGCGAGAGCGAGTACGAGATCAACGGCGACTCGTGCCGGCTGCTCGACATCCAGGAGCTGCTCAGCGACTCGGGCATCGGCCGGGAGATGCACATCATCGTCGGCCAGGGCCGGCTGGACGGCATGCTGCACGCCAAGCCGGAGGACCGCCGTTCGTTCATCGAGGAGGCGGCCGGCGTCCTCAAGCACCGCAAGCGCAAGGAGAAGGCGCTGCGGAAGCTCGACGCGATGCAGACGAACCTGAACCGGCTGACCGACCTCACCGCCGAGCTGCGCCGTCAGCTCAAGCCGCTGGGCCGGCAGGCCGAGGTGGCCCGCCGGGCCGCCGCCATCCAGGCCAACCTGCGCGACGCCCGGCTCCGGCTGCTCGCCGACGACCTGCACACCCTGCGGGTCACCCTGGACAAGGAGATCGCCGACGAGACGGCGCTGCGGGAGCGGCGCGAACAGATCGAGGGCGAACACGCCGAGGTGCAGGGCCGGCTCGGTGAGTTGGAAGCGGCGCTCGCCGAGGACGCGCCGCTGCTGGCCGCCGCCCAGGACACCTGGTACAAGCTCTCCGCGCTCTCCGAACGGTTCCGCTCCGTGGAGCAACTGGCCCGGGAACGGCTGCGTCACCTCAGCGCCACCGGCGACGACGAGCGCCCCGGCCGCGACCCCGACCAGTTGGAGGCCGAGTCGCAGCGGGTCCGCGAGCAGGAGGAGGAGCTGCGCGCGGCGCTCACCGACGACCAGATCCGGCTCGCCGAGGCCGTCGAGCACCGGCAGGAGCTGGAACGCCAGCTCGCCGCCGCCGAACGGGAACTGGTCGCCGCCGCCAAGGCGATCGCCGACCGGCGGGAGGGGCTGGCCCGGCTGACCGGGCAGGTGAACTCGGCGCAGGCGCGGACCACCAGCGCCGGTGAGGAGATCGAGCGGCTCGCCGCCGCGCACGCCGACGCCCTGGCCCGCGCCGACCAGGCGCAGGCCGAGCTGGACGCGGTGGCCGAACAGTCCACCGAGGCCGATCGGGACAACGCCGAACTCGACGACCGGCACGCCGAGGCGGTGGCCGCCCACGAGCGGGCGCAGGCCACCGTCCGGGCGCTGGCCGACACCGAGCGGGCCGCCGAGAAGGACGCCGCGACCTGGAAGGCCCGGGAGGAGGCGCTCGCCCTGGGGCTGCGCCGCAAGGACGGGGCCGGGGCGCTGCTCGCCCGCGCCGACGAGGTGCCCGGCCTGCTGGGCAGCCTGGCCGGGCTGCTCACCGTCGCCGCCGGCCACGAGGCGGCGCTCGCCGCCGCCGCGGCGGCCGGCGCAGCCGTCGCCGTGCTCGACGCCGACGCCACCGGCGCGGACACCGCCGCCGAGCAGGTCCGCGACACCGGCGGCCGGGCCTACGCGCACCGGGTGGACGTCACCGTCGAAACCGAGGTCGCCGAGGCGCTCGACGCCGCCGCCGCCGACCTCGGCGGGATCGACGCCGTGCTGCACGTCGCCGGGGTGATGCGCGGGCAGGGCCTCGACGTACGGGACGTGCCGGTCGCGCTCTGGGCCCAGGTCATCGCCGTCAACCTCACCGGGCCGTTCCTGGTCGCCAAACACGCCGCCCGGCACCTGCTCCCCGACGGCGGGGTGCTCGTGCTGGTCGGCTCCAAGGCGGGCGTGCAGAACGGCTCCGGCTCGGTACCCTACGGCGCGAGCAAGGGAGGGTTGCACGGTCTGGCGCTCACACTGGCCCGCCAGCTCGGTCCACAGGGGATCCGGGTGCACACGCTCTGCCCCGGCGACATCGACACGCCACTGATGCGGCGGTCGCTGTCCGAGGCACTGGCCAACGGCGCCGACGGCGGACGGATCGCCGCCGTCGAGGCCACACTGGGTCGCCCGGAGGACGTCGCCTCGGCGCTGGTCCTGCTGGCGTCGTCGGCGAGCGCCGGCCTCACCGGCACGGTCTGTACCGGCTGAGCACCCCACCCACCAGGGCAGCGGCACACCACGTGGAGGCATTGTGATCGGGATCATCGGCCCGGAGGACTCGATCCGGCTCGTCCGGGAGGTCGCGGCCGGGGAGGGCCGGGCGGAGGCGATCACCACCCGCGCGTACACCCGGCCGGAGCAGGCGCCCGAGCTGGCCCGTGAACTCGACGAGATGTGCCAGGTGCTGCTGTTCACCGGACGCATCCCGTACGCCTTCGCCACGGCCACCGGGGAACTGCGGGCCGAGATCGACTACGTCCGGCACGCCGGCATCGACCTCTACCGCACCCTGTCGCGGATACTGCTGACCACCGGCGGACGACTGCCCCGGGTCAGCGTCGACACCATCGAGGCGGAGACCGTCCGGGAGACCTACCACGACATCGAGGTCGAGCCGCCCACCGAGATCCTGCCCATCGCCGACTCCTCCGGGCTGCTCTTCTCCGGCCTCGACGAGATCACCGCCTACCACCGGGAACGGTACGCCTCGGGCGCGGTCGAGGCGTGCCTGACCTGCCTCGGCGCGGTGCACCGGGACCTCGCCGACAGCGGGGTGCCGGTGTGGCGCGTCGAGCACACCCGCGCCTCCGTCCGCGACGCGCTGCGCCGGGCCTGGCTCGCCGCCGAGGTACGCCAGTCCCGGGCCACCCAGATCGCGGTGATGATGGTCGACCTGGGCGCACCCACCCAGCGGGCGCAGGACCCGTACCAGGCCGAACGGCAGCGGCTGCGGGTCCGCGAGGCGCTGCTGGAGCACGCCGAACGGATGCGCGGCCGGCTCGCCACCGTCGACGACCGGACGATGCTGATCACCACCACCCGGGGCACCGTGGAGAGCGCTCTGGCCCGGCACCGCGACGGGCACGCCTCCCTGCTCACCCTGCGCGGCGTCGACGTCGAGCACGCCGTCGGTTTCGGCGCCGGCACCACCATCGCCGCCGCCGAGGACAACGCCCGCAAGGCCCTGGCGCTGGGCCGGCACAGCGGCGACACCCACGTGGTCTTCCCCGACGGGGAGGTCCACTCCAGCCGGCAGACCGCCGTGCGTCCCCGGCTGCGCGAGACGGGTCCGGGCATGCTGCGCGTCTCCGAGCAGCTCCGGATCGGCCCGCTGTCCACCCGACGGCTGCTGGAGGCGCTGCACCAGATGGACCCCGACCAGATCACCGCCCGGAGCCTCGCCGACGCGTACGGCGTGGAGGCCCGCTCGGCCCGCCGGCTGCTCAACGCGCTGCGCGCGGCCGGCTTCGCCGAGGAGGTCGGGGTGCACGTCAGCACCGGCGCGGGCCGCCCGCAGACCGTCTACCGGGTCGCCATGCAGCGGCTGCTCGGCGCGATCGGAGCCGACACGTGAGCCACACCGCCACCGGGGAGCTGCGCTTCGTACCGACCTACCTGGTCACCGCCACGTTCGCCGCCGACGCCGCAGTCCGGCGGGAACCGCACCGGGCCGCGCACCTGGCGCACATGCGCGACCTGCTCGCCGACGGCACCGCCCTCGTCGTCGGGGCCCGCGCCGACCTGCGCGCCTCGGTGCTGGTGCTGCGGGCCGCCGACGCGCCCGCCGCCCGCACCCGTCTCGAACAGGACCCCTACTGGCGGCACGGGGTGTGGACCGCGATCGACGTGGTCGACTACCTGGCCGCCACCGCACCGACCATCGGGAGGTCATGATGACGTCGTTCCGCCAGCTCTCCGGGGTACGGGTGCTCGGGGCCGAGCACGCCCCGTTCGCCGCCGACCTGCTCCGCGCGGCGTGGGGCGAGGGCGGTGCCGACGCGGTGCCGGTCCGGTTCGTCGCCGACCCGGCGCTGCCCGAGGGCGGACACCGCGTCGACGTGCCGGAACAGGGTGAGATCCGGCTGGTCGGCGACCCGTTCGCCGGCCTGGTGTACGCCGCCCGCGCCCTGGTCGCCGCCGCCACCCCCGCCGGGCTGCCGATGGGCAGCACGGTGAGCGCCCCCGGGCTGCCGTTGCGCACCCTGTGGACCTGGGACCACTCCACCAACTGGGACCTCCGTCAGCTCGGGCAGCAGGAGATCGGCGCGCTCAACCCGTACGCGAAGTCCGCCGACGCGTTCGGCGCCGACTACCGCCGCCTGGTCGACCTCTGCTCCCGGGAACGCATCGGCGGCATCGTCGTGTACGGGCTGCTGCGCGACGCCCACGGCGGCGTCGCCGCGGCCCGTGACCTGTGCGAGTACGCCAACGCGCGCGGGGTGCGGATCATCGCCGGGGTGGGCATCAACGCCTACGGCGGCATCTACTTCGACGGCCGGCACCGCTACAACCTGGCCACCTGGCTGCGGCAGCGCCCCGACCTCGCCGCCGAGTTGCCGAAGAAGGTCGGCTTCGACATCGACGAGTTCGGTGACCTGCACTTCCCGGCCAGCGAGTACATGATGGCGGCCTGCCCGTCCCAGCCGGACAACCTGGCCTGGCACCGTGACGCCATCGACTGGCTGCTCGACACCCTGCCGGTCGGCGGGATCAACTTCGAGACCGGCGACTACGGCAGTTGCGCCTGCGCCCGGTGTGCCACCCGCACCGGGGGCGAACGCACCTCCTGGTCGTACGAGGCGATGCGGTCGGTGTACCCGACGCTGCTGGAGACGGCCCGGCGGCCCGGCCCGGCCGGCGTGCCGCTGCGCCACCTCGTCGAGGTGTACTGGGACAACATCTTCGACCTCGACGCCCAGAAGCCCCTGGCCGACCTGCCCGACGACGTCGCCTACCAGTACTGCGTGAACCGGGCCTTCTGGTACGACCAGCGGGACCGGTTGACCGCCGCGCACGTCGAGCGGCTCCCGCACACCACGAACGTGCTGCGTACCCACGCCGGTTCACAGTGGAACCGGCAGCGCCACTCCTGGGTCCCCGACATGTACGCCGACATGGCCGGCCGGTCCGGGGCGGCCGGGATGCGCGGGTTGACCATCTTCGCCGAGCCGTCCGCGTACCACCCGACCAACGAGATCAGCTACCTGGCGTACGCCCGGTTCTCCTGGGACCCGGAGCTGGCCTGGGCGGACTTCTGGCGCGACGAGGTCGCTCCCCGGTTCGGCGGCGCGGCCGAGGCGGAGGCGTTCCGCGACGGCGCGGCGCTGCTCGACGATCCGGCGGCGAGCGGTGCGGCGTTGGCCGCCGTGTCCGCCGACGCGTTGGGCATGGTCGCGGCCACCAGCGGCGAGGTGCGGCGTCGGTGGCTCTGGCTCGCCGAGCGCACCTCGCGGTACGCCTACGCCGCCGGCTGACGCCGGTGCGGGCCCGCCGGTGGTGGGCCCGCACCGGGCGGGGGTCAGTCCTCGATCCACCCGTGGGAACGGGCGAACTGGGTGAGGTGCTGCCGGATCTGGCTGATCTGGGCGCCGGTGAGCGTCGGCACCTGCTCCACCAGCAGGTCCGTGATGTTGGAGCGGAAGGTGAAGGCGGTCAGGACGTCGCACTCGTCGTCGTCGCCCCGGTCGGTCACCGGCAGCCGGGTCACGGTCGACGCGGCGGACGCCGAGGGGCGGGACGCGACCGGGGCACCGGGGTTGAGCAGGCGCGCGTAGAGCGCCTTGATCCCGCGGTTGCCCTCCACCGACTCGAACTCCACCCGCATCCCGGGCGCGACCGACGGGCGCTGGTCGCCGAAGTCGTTCGCGTGCACGAAGACGTCCTCACCGCCGCCCTCCGGGCTGATGAAGCCGTACCCCTTCACGTCGTCGAAGCTGAGAATCGTACCGACCGCCACCGCGACCACCACCCCACGAAACAAGAGCCACCAGAACAGAGACTTCGCCGTGCCGTCCCCGGCGCAGCACCCATGCTAGTGGGCGGGGCGCGCTCCGGAACCCCTACTCGGGCGCAGTCGTGTGGTCACGGGTGTGCCCCGCGCCGGTGACGCGGGGCACACCCTCTAAAGCATCCTAGGAAATCGGTGTCCGGGCAGGTCGGGCGCGGACGCCGCCGCCGGACTACCGGACGGTGAAGGTCAGCGGGTTGGAGATGCCGACACCACCGTGGGTGTCGTACGCCCGGACGGTGAAGGTGGACGACGTGGCCGCCGCCAGGTCGAGCTGGAACTGGAAACGCTGTCCACTGCGGGTCGGCGTCGCGGCCACCCGGGTCCCGCCGAGGTACAGCTCCACCCGGTCGACCGCGTCCCCGGCATCGGCGTCGGTGACGTCGGCGACCAGCGTGACGGTGGTCGGTTCGAGGAAGTAGGTCTGCCCGCCGGGGGTGCTCAGTGCCACCGCCGGGGGCTGGTTGGCCCCGCTGGTCGGGGGCGTGACCACGGTGACCAGCCGGGGCGGGGCGCCACCGGACAGCGACTGGTCGGTGCCGGCGGAGACGTTCAGCACGTAGGTGGTGCTGGTGCCGGGGGCCCCGACCGGCGGGGTCCACGACGCGTCGAACCGGTCGCCGGCGGACCTCGTCCCCTGGGCCACCGTGACGCCGTCCACCCGGAACGACACCCCGGTGATGTAGTGGCCGCCGCCCACGGTCGCGGTCGCCGCCAGCGGGACGGGACCCGGCGCGGTGTAGACCGCCCCGGCGGCCGGGCTGAGCCAGGTGACGATCGCCGGGTAGTCGGCGACCGGCGGCGGCGTCGTGCGGGTCGGCGTCACGCTGGGCACGACGCCGCCGGTGCAGGCGACCCCGTTGAGGGTGAACGCCGCCGGCTTGGGGTTGCTGAGGAACCAGGAACCGACGAAACCGATGTTCGCCGAGCCGTTGGTGCCCAGGGTCGCGTTCCAGCTGAGGTTGGTCGCGCTGACCTGCTGGCCGGTCTGGGCCCAGGTGGCGCTCCAGCTCTGGGCGATCTGCTGGTCGACGGCGGGGAACGCGAACCGCAGCGTCCAGCCGTTGACCGGCGCGCCCAGGTTGGTGACCGCGATGTCGGCCTGGAAGCCACCGGTCCACTGACTGGTGACGGCGTAGTCGACCCGGCACCCGGCGGCGGCGTTCGCCGTACTGGCGTGCGAGACCGCCGCCATCGTCGCGACCAGGGCAACAACGACGGCGACCACCGCCGTCAGCGATTTCCGCATGGCACACCCCGCCATAAATCGTTGGGTATCAATAAGTACGACGACTGTCCTGCGGCTCCGCTTGCCTTGTCAAGACAAGGACGAGAGTCCTGCCGCCGGCAGGACGTCGGGGTGGCCGGCCGATGGTCCGGCCACCCCGACGAGACGTCCCGACGGGCCGCCCCGAACGCCCTATCCCCCGGCCGGCACGGCCGCCGTGACCGCCCGCAGGTGCCGCAGGCCGTCGGTGGCGAGCCGGTCCTGCGAGGGGGCCAGCGGACGCCAGATCGCCGCCGCGGTGGCGATGGTGTCGTTCTCCGCCGTGAACGACTCGATGCAGACCGCACCCCGGTACCCGGTCTCCCCCAGCACCGTGAAGAACCGCGGCCAGTCGAAGTGGTCCGACCCCGGGGCGCCCCGGTGGGTGCCGCTGACCTGGACGTGCTTGATGTGCGGGCCGGCGGCGGCGAGAGCCGCGTACGGATCGGACTCCTCGATGTTCATGTGATACGTGTCGATCATGATGCCGACGCTCGGCGGCAACCCGTCGATCAGCTCGATCGTCTGCGCGACGGTGTTGACCACGCTCGTCTCGTAACGGTTCAGCGCCTCGACCCCGATGCCGACCCCGCACCCGGCGGCCTGCTCGGCCACCGGCCGCAGGGCCCGCCGGAAGTCCGCGTGGCAGGCCGCCCGCGCCGCCGGTGACATCCGCCAGGTACGCCCGACCGAGGCGTACACCGGGCCGCCCACGCAGGGCGCACCGACCGCCGCCGCAGCCGCCACGCACCCCTTCAGGTACGCCACCGTCGACTCCACCACCGCCGGGGCGGCGTCGACAAGTTCCCGCCCCGGCGGGGTGACCGCGCAGACCGCCGCCGCGACCAGACCGTGCGCGGCCAGCAGGTGCCGGGTACGGGCCGGGTCCCAGTCGCCCGGCTGCTCGATCGGCAGCTCCACCGCGTCGAAGCCGAACGACGCGATCCGCGGCACCAGCGTGGCGAGGGCCCCGTCGTCGACGGGCGACGCCCACACCCAGGGGTTCACCCCGAAGACGTACACCGGGCCTACTTCCAGCGCTGCGGGTAACCGGGCAGGTCGGTGCAGCCGCACATCGCGTAGTGCAACGGCGGCATGCCCGGGTCGAGATACCGGTCCAGGTTGTCCTGGGTGATGGTCGGCTGGGGCAGCTTCCACGGGTTCGCCACCTGCTGCCCGTCGAGGATGCGCAGCGCGGCGATGACCGGCGTACGCCACTGGTACGTCGGGTACGTCGGCGCGATCGCGGTCAGGCCCTTGTCCTTCCACACCTTCAGGAAGTCGAGCTGGTCCTCCCCGTTGATCGGCGGCACCGGCTTGCCCGCGTCCTGGAACGCCTCGACGGCCGCGACCGCGACCGCACCGGCGTCCATCCACACGCCGTCGATGGTGCCGTACCGCTGGAGGTAGTCGTCGACGATCTTCTTGGTCTTGGCCGGGTCGCCGTCGGTGAACTCCACCCCCACCACGTCGACCTTCGCCTTGTCGAACGCCACCTTCGCCGCCGACCAGCGGGTCTCCAGCACGTCGACACCGGGCAGGATGCGCAGGGCGAGGACCTTGCCGCCCGGCTTCATCCTCTGGCTGACGAACTCGGCCCCGACGTGGCCGAAACCGTAGCCGCCGATCGGGTTGACGAACGTCACCGGGCACTTCGTGCTGACCCCACGGTCGAAGACGACCACCGGCAGCCCCGCCTTGCAGGCCGCCTCGACCGCCGGGGTGAGCGTGGCGGTGGTGTTCGGCGAGACGATCAGCGCGTCGCAGCCCTTGCCGAGCAGGTCGTTGATGTCGGCGATCTGCTTCTGGTCCTTGCCCTCGGCGTCGACGTGCACGAACTCGCTGATCCGGCTGCCCTGAGCGGCCACCTCCGCCTGCATGGTCTTGAACCCGACCTGCCGCCACGGGTTGTTCAACGCCGCGTTGGAGAAGCACAGCTTGTGCGGACCGGCCTTCTTGAACTTCGTGGTGTCCACCATGGTCGGGTTGAGCATCTGCTCCCACGGCTTGTCCGCCGGGCCGGTCGGCGTCGCGCCGAGCAGCGCCAACTCGGCGTCGTAGTCGGCCTGCACGAAGAACTTCGACTGCTCCCCGGTGCCCGAACCGGCGGCCGAGGTGGAACCGCCCGCAGGGCCCGCGCCCGGTTCGTCGGTGGCGCAGGCGGTCAGGGACAGCAGGGTGACGGCGGCCAGCGCCGCCAGGCAACGTCGCACTATGGTTTCCCCTTATCGAGACGAAGAACGGGTAGCCGAGACCGCCACGGCGAGCAGGATGATCGCGCCCTGGACGGTGGACCTGAGGGCGCCGGAGACGCCGTAGAAGTTCATCAGCGCGAAGAGCAGTTCGAGGGTGAGCGCGCCGAGCATCGCGCCGACGACCGAGCCACGGCCCCCGCCGAGCGCCACGCCACCGAGCACCACCGCGGTGATCGCCCCGAACTCCAGGCCCGCCCCGGCCTGGAAGGACACCCCGCTGTAGCCGCCGAGCAGGATCGCCGCCACGGCCGCCGCGAGCCCGCTGAGGACGAAGGCGACCGTCCGGGTACGCCAGACGCGTACCCCGCTCAGCTGCGCGGTGCGCGGGTTGTCGCCGACAGCCACCAGGGTCCGGCCGAAGTCCGACCGCATCAGCAGCACGGCGAGCGCCGCGACGACCACCAGGACCAGCAGCGCGTACGGCACCCGGCCGAGCAGCGGCACGTCCTCCACCGCCCGGCGGCCGAACCGGCGGAACTCCTCGGAGAGCCCGCCCTTGGGCGCGCCGTCCGACCACAGGTAGACCGCGCCGACCAGGATCAGGAACATGCCCAGGGTGGTGATGAACGACGGCACCCGCAGGCGCGTCGTGACCAGCCCGTTGACCAGCCCGACCAGCGCGCCGAAGACGAGCAGGAGCAGCACCACCGGCCAGGTCCGGGCCGGATCGCCGTCGATCAGCCGGGCCGCCACCACCACCTGCGCGGTGACCAGCGAACCCACCGACAGGTCGAACTCACCGGAGACGATCACGAAGTACTGGCCGGCGGCGAGCAGGATGACCGGTGCCGACCGGCCGAGGAAGGACATCAGCGACGGCGGGTCGAGGAAGCCGGGCTGCCGGATGCCGACGAGCACCAGCAGCACCGCGAGGATGGCCAGGATCGGCAGCACCCCGCCGGGGCGTACCCGCAGACGGATCGGGGACAGCGCACGACGCGCGACGGTCGACATGGTCAGGACGCCGCCTTCCGCAGGGCCCGACGGGCGTAGACGGCGACCGCGGCGATGATGACCACACCCCGGATCACCTGCTTGAAGAAGGCGTCCACCTCGAGCTGGTTGAAGATCGCGTCGATGCTGGCGAGCAGCAGCACCCCGCCGACCGTGCCGACGACCCCGCCCCGCCCACCGGCGAGCGCGGTCCCGCCGATCACCACCGCGGCGATCGACTCCAGGTCGTAGAGGCCCTCGGTGCCCACCCGGGGCGCACCCGAACCGAGCCGGCTGGCCAGGTAGATCCCGGCGAGCCCGGCACACAGCGAACACAACACGTGCGCGGTGACGAGGACCCGGTCGTTGCGGACCCCGGAGAGCCGGGCCACCTCCGGATCGCCGCCGACGGCGACCAGGTGGTGCCCGAAGCGGGTCCGCGACAGCGCGAACCACGCCGCCCCGGTCAACGCGAGCAGCAGCAGGAACGACAGCGGCACCGGACCGACCCGCTGGTAGCCCAGCGACTGCACCAGCGCGGGAGAGGTGGTCCCGGCCGGGCCGTCGTAGTTGCTGTCGAGGTACCCCTTGAGCAGCAGCCCCACCCCGAGCGTGGCGATGAACGCGTTGACCCGGAACCGGGTCACGAGCAGCCCGTTGAGCAGTCCGATCCCGGCGCTGACCGCGAGCGCCAGGCCGACCGCCGGCAGCAGCGCGCCGTCGCCGCCGTTCATCGTCTCGGCCGCGACCAGGGTGCTCAGACTGATCACGTACGCCACCGAGAGGTCCAGCGAACCGCCGAGGATGACCAGCGTCTGGCCGACGGCGACGAGCCCCAGCCCGGCCGCGACGTGCAGCAGGCTCACCGTCGTGGCCTGGTTGAACAGGTGCCCGCCGTCGACCAGGACGACCAGCCAGCCGATCGCCAGGGTCAGGGCCAGCGCCACGAACACCCCCGGCACCCGACGACGGGCCGGCAGCAACGACAGCAGGCCCGGCTCACTCCTCGCGCTCACCGGTCCGCCTTCCGCTCGCGACTGCGGGGCTCGCAAACCCGGCTCACTCCTCGCGCTCACCGGCTGCCCTCCGTTCGCGACTGCGGGGCTCGCAAACCCGGCTCACTCCTCGCGCTCACCGGCTGCCCTCCGGGGTGTGGCCGACGGCGAGGGTGACGACGTCCTCCTCGGTGGCGGCGGCGGGGAGTTCACCGGCTATCCGGCCGTCGCGCATGACGACGATCCGGTCGCTCATCCCCAGCAGCTCGGGCAGGTCCGACGAGATCATCAGCACCGCCGCGCCGTCGCGGGCAAGCCGACGGACGAGGTCGTGGATGGCCGACTTCGCCCCCACGTCGATGCCCCGGGTCGGCTCGTCGAACAGCAGCACCCGGGGGTCGAGCGCCAGCCAGCGGGCCAGCACGACCTTCTGCTGGTTGCCGCCGGACAGGAAGCGGATCTCCTGGTCGTCGCCGGCGGCGCGGACCTCGACGGCGGCGAGCAGGTCGCGGACCCGGCGGGTGCGGGCCGCGCGCCCGGACCGGGCCGGGAAGACGGCCCGGCCGGCGAGCAGCGCGTTGTCGAGCACCGACTGCCGGGGCACGATCCCCTCGCCCTTGCGGTCCTCGGTGACATAGGCGATGCCGGCCCGCATCGCGGTACGGGGTGAGCGCAGCCGTACCGGCCGGCCGTCCAGCGTCACGTCGCCGCTGGTGAACGGGGAGACGCCGAACAGCGCACGGGCCAACGCCGAGCGTCCGGAGCCCTGCAACCCGCCGATGCCGAGCACCTCGCCGGCCCGCAGGTCCAGGTCGACGGCGCGCAGTTTCCGGTTGCCCGCGCCCCGGACGGTGAGGCGTACCGGGCCGAGGTCGTCGGGGGTGGCCCGGTCGGGGTAGTAGCTGGACAGTTCCCGGCCGACCATGTGCCGGACGAGGTCGTCGGCGGAGGTGTCGGCGGTGTGCACGGTGGTGACCCGGCGGCCGTCCTTGAGGACGGTGATCCGGTCGGACAGGTCGAAGACCTCGGTGAGCCGGTGCGAGACGTACAGCACGCCGATGCCCCGCTGCTGGAGCCGGCGGACCAGCCCGTAGAGCAGCTCGACCTCGTGGTCGGCCAGCGCGGCGGTGGGTTCGTCCATGATGAGCAGGCGGGCGTCCAGGGCGAGCGCCTTGGCGATCTCGACGACCTGCTGCTGCGCGACGCCGAGCCGCCCCACCCGGGTGTCGGGGGCCAGGTCGGTCTCGCCGATCGAGGCGAGCAGCCGTCGGGTGTGCTCGCTCATCGCCCGCCGGTCGACCAGCCCGCGCCGGACCGGCTCGTGTCCGAGGTGGACGTTCTCGGCGACGGTGCGCTCCGGCAGCAGGTTGAACTCCTGGTGGATGATGCCGATCCCGGCGCGCTGCGCGTCGCGGGGGCCCCGGAAGACCCGGCGCGCGCCGGCGACCTCGACGCTGCCCGCGTCCGGGGCGTACCCGCCGGAGACGATCTTCATGAGGGTGGACTTGCCGGCGCCGTTCTCACCGACGACGGCGTGCACCTCGCCCGGTGCGACGTCGAGGTCGACCCCGTCGAGCACGCGTACCCCGAGGAAGGACTTGCCGATGCCCCGGAGGGTCAGCAGCGGTGCCGGCGGCGGATCGGGCATCCCGGAAACCCTCACAGACAGTAGTCATCGGCGTGGTTGATGTTCCGTGTCCGGCACGGTCGAGCTGCCGGACGGTGAACTTTCGCTGTCGCTCGTGAGCGCTTACGTCGCCAAGGAGCAAACTTTCCTTGACATCGACGAAACATCACACGTATGAAGATAGATGTTTCGATGCGTGTCCACAATCCTCGATCTTTGCGGGCCGCCGGTCCGAGCACCCGATCGGCGTCGATGCCGGATCGGGGGCCGGTGCGCGCCCCACAGCCGGACCGTCGAAACATCGAACCTTACCCCATCCATTGACAGTCATCGATGACTGACCCATCCTGGCCACGCGGCCCAGCGGGCGAGCACATCACCGACGTCACTCTCAGTGACGCATTGCGGGGCGGACGGCCGTTGCGGCGGACGGCACGCCGACCTCGGACAGCACACCCGTGCCCGCCGCGCGTCCCGGCGTCCACCGGACGCGCGGACGGGCCGTGGTCGCCATCGGAAGTTCCCGCCGACACCTAGGAGACGGCATGCGTCGCACCACGTTGCTCATCGGCATGATCGCCGGGCTGTTACTGTCACTCGGCCTCGCACCACCCGCGTCGGCGGCCCCGGCCTTCCGCGCCCTGTTGTTCACCAAGACGGTGGGCTACCGGCACGACTCGATCCCCGCCGGGATCAGCATGTTCCAGCAGCAGGCGGCGGCGAACAACTTCGAGCTGGTGCAGACCGAGGACTCCAGCGTCTTCACCGCGGCCAACCTCGCCACCTTCGACGTGATCATCATGTTCCAGACCTCCGGCATGGTCTGGACCTCGGCGGCCCAGCGGCAGGCCGTGGAGGGTTACCTCGCCAGCGGCAAGGGCATCGTCGGCATCCACAACGCCCTGGACATGGGTATCGAGGGCGAGTACCCCTGGTGGGACCAGACCCTCAACGGCGGCGCCCACATGCCCGAGCACTCCCCCGGCGTGCTGCCCGGCACCGCCATCGTCGCCGACAAGCAACACCCGTCGACGACGGGCCTGCCGGACCGGTGGAGCCGCAGCGAGGAGTGGTACAACTTCGACACCAACCCGCGCGGCAACGTGCACGTGCTGGTGACCGCCGACGAGCGCACGTACAACCCGGGGTCCCGGGCGATGGGCCCGGACCACCCGATCTCCTGGTGCCGCAACGCCGCCGGCGGTCGGGTCTGGGCCACCGCGATGGGCCACGCGATCGACTCCTACAGCGAGACGAACTTCCGCAACCACGTCCTCGGCGGCGTCAAGTGGGCCGCCGGCAACCTGCCCGGCGACTGCGGCGGCACCGTCTGGGGCAACTTCGAGAAGCGCACCCTGGACGACAACACGGTCGACCCGATGGCCCTGGCCGTGCTGCCCGACGGCCGGGTCATGTACGTCCAGCGCGGCGGCCAGGTCAAGATCTTCAAGCCGGCCACCAACAGCACCGTGACCGCCGCCACGCTGAGCGTCTACACCGGCGGCGAGGACGGTCTCACCGGCATGGCGCTGGACCCGAACTTCGCCACCAACGGCTACGTGTACCTCTACCACTCACCGGCGAGCAGCAGCACCGACGTCAACCGCGTCTCCCGCTACACGCTGTCCGGTGACACCCTCAGCCTGTCCACCGAGGCCCGGATCATCGACATCCCGGCGTACCGGGACCGCACCTTCCCCGAGCCCGGCCACACCGGCGGCTACATCGACTTCGGCCCGGACGGCAACCTCTACATCGGCACCGGTGACGACACCCCGCCGAACCTCGACCCCAACTGGCAGGGCTACGCGCCGCTGGACTGGCGCTCCGGCAAGTCCAACCTCGACGCCGCCCGCAGCGCCGGCAACACCAACGACCTGCGGGGCAAGCTGCTGCGCATCCGCCCCTCGGACAGCGGCGGCTACACCATCCCGACCGGCAACCTGTACCCGCAGGGTACGGCGCAGACCAGGCCGGAGATCTACGCGATGGGCTTCCGCAACCCGTTCCGGTTCTCGATCGATCCGGCCAACGGCTGGGTCTACCTGGCCGACTACGGGCCGGACCGCAACCCGCCCACCACCAACCGGGGCCCCGAGGGCCTGGTCGAACTCAACGTGATCAAGTCTCCCGGCAACTACGGGTGGCCGTTCTGCCACGGCGACAACCAGCCCTACGCGCCGTACAACCCGGACACCGGCGTGGTCGGCGCCAAGTTCAACTGCAACGCCCCGGTCAACAACTCCCCCAACAACACCGGCCTGACCAGCCTGCGCCCGGTCGTCGCCCCCAACATGTGGTACGGCTACGGCACCTCGTCCAACTTCCCGGAGCTGGGCTCCGGCGGCTCCGGCCCGATGGGCGGCCCGGTCTACCGCTACGACCCGGCGAACCCGTCGGCCACCAAGTTCCCGCCCTACTACGACGGCGTGCACTTCTTCTACGAGTGGTCGCGCAGCTACATCAAGGAGGTGCACTTCGACTCCGCGACGGCGGTGACCCGCACCAACGCGTTCCTGCCCGGCGGGCGGTTCAACAAGCCGATGGACCTGGAGTTCGGCAGGGACGGCTCGCTCTACGTGCTGGAGTGGGGCACCAACTTCGGTGGCGGCAACAGCGACTCCGGGCTCTACCGGATCGACTACATCCAGGGCGGCCGGTCCCCGATCGCCAAGGCCGTCGGCACCCCCACCAGCGGCCCCGCCCCGCTCAACGTCCAGTTCAGCAGCGCCGGCACGGCCGACCCGGACCCGGGCAACACGCTGAGCTACCAGTGGACGTTCGGGGACGGCACCACCTCGACGGCGGCCAACCCGTCGCACGTCTACACCACCAACGGCAACTACACGGCGCAGCTGAAGGTCACCGACAACACCGGCAAGACGGGCTTCGCCAACGTCCAGATCACCGTCGGCAACAGCGCGCCGGTGGTCACCATCACCACACCGGCCAACGGCGGCATGCTCACCTTCGGTGACAAGGTGTCGTACCAGATCAGCGTCACCGATCCGGACGGCGGCACGGTCGACTGCAGCAAGGTGCTGCTCAACCCGGCGCTGGGTCACGACGACCACGCCCACGAGACCACCGAGTACCCGGGCTGCTCGGGGACCATCTCCACCGACCTGCTCGGCGGGCATCCCGACGGCGCCAACCTGTTCTACGTGCTCAACGCCCGCTACACCGACAGCGGTGGCCCGGGCGGGGCGTCCCCGCTCACCGGCACCGCGCAGGCGATCCTGCAACCCAAGCACAAGCAGGCCGAGTACTTCAGCAGCCAGTCCGGCATCCGGGTCGTCGACCAGGCCGCCGCGGAGAGCACCAAGCGGGTCGGTGACATCTCCAACAACGACTGGATCGCGTTCACCCCGATGAGCCTGTCGGGCATCTCGACGGTCAGCTACCGGCTGTCGTCGCCGTCCGGTGGCGGCACGATCGAGCTGCGGGCCGACTCGCCGACCGGCACGCTGCTGGCCACCACCCCGGTGCCGAGCACGGGTGGTTGGGACAACTACCAGTCCACCGCACCGGTGAGCGTGTCCGCGCTGTCCGGGACACACCCGCTCTACCTGGTGTTCAAGGGCAGCGCGAACAACTGGTTCGACCTCGACTCGCACACCTTCGGCGGGAACGGTGTCGGCACACCCGGCACCGGCACCGGCACCGGCGTGGCGGGGAAGACCTGGACGCTCACCGCGCTGCACAGCGGCAAGCTGATGGACGTCAGCGGTGTCTCCACCGCCGACGGCGCGCAGCTCACCCAGTGGGCGGCCACCGGCGGCAACAACCAGAAGTGGCAGGCCGTGGACGCCGGTAACGGGGCGGTCTACCTGAAGGCGGTGCACAGCGGCAAGTGCGCCGAGGTGACCGGCGGTTCCACCGCGACCGGCGCGTTCCTCCAGCAGGCCACCTGCAACAACGGCAACCAGCAGAAGTTCACCGCGACGGCGACGGCGACCACCGGGGTCTACACGGTACGCAACGTGCAGAGCGGGCTCTGCCTGGACGTCAACGGTGGGGCCACCACCGACGGCGCCCGGCTGTTGCAGTGGACCTGCCACGGCGCCACCAACCAGCAGTGGCGGTTCACCCAGGTGTGACGCCCCACCCGTCGCCGTCGCGGCGGCGGTAGGCCGAGCGGGCCGGCTCCGGATGTCGGAGCCGGCCCGCTCGGGTCGCGTCGCCACCCCGCCCGGCCGGGTGGCCGGCGGGCCGTCCCGGTCTGGGCCAGCGGGCTGATCAGCGGTACGCCGGATCGCCGCCGCGCGGGGGAACCCGTTCGCCTCCGGCGGCCGACGGACGGAACCGCCGGTCGTGGACGTCACCGGACGGTTCCCGCCGGCAGGTCGGTACCGCCCCGGGCGTCGGCGCGGGGAGACGGTGATCGGCAGGGCCCGAGGTGCGGGCCCTGCCGATCGGTGGTGCGCATGCCGTTCAGGTGTTCCGGCGGCCCGCCCTATCCCGGGCCACCCCGGACCTCAGGAACCCCCGAGGTCCGGGATGCGCATCCTCAGCGCTGCCGGGTGAGCAGGCCCGGCCGGTAGGGCAGCAGGCCGTAGTCGACGCCGTTGGAGCTCGGCGAACGGCCCTGGTAGAGCAGTTGTAGGTTGCACGGGTCGACGGTCATGGTCTGGTCGGCGCTGGTGCGCAGCAGCTCGCCGTGGCTGATGTCGTTGGTCCAGGTGGCGCCGCTGTTGGCCTTGCCGGCGAACGGGTTGCTCTCGGTGGCCGCGTTCGGGGTCCAGGTGCCGCCCAGGCTGGTGGCGGTGAAGGAGCGGAAGTAGCGGCCCTGGGAGCCGATCGCCTCGACGATCATCAGGTACTGGTTCTGGCCGGCGACCTTGTAGACCTGCGGGGCTTCGAACAGGTTGTTCGTGGTGTCGCTCATGATGGTCGTGTAGCTGGAACCGAAGTTGCCCGGGAAGTTCCCGATCGGCATGCTGGCCCGGTAGATCTTGCCGTTGTCACCGGCGAAGAACAGGTACATGTTCTGGCTGTCACCGATGACCGTCTGGTCGATCGGGCCGGTGCCGGAGCCGGTGATGCTGCCGGTGAACAGCGGTTGCGCCGCGGACCAGCCGTTGGGGTTGGTCGGGTCGCTCGACGTCCGGTAGGAGAACGCGGTGCCACCCCACTGGTAGGTCAGCACCCAGACGTTCTTCGGTGCGAAGTAGAACAACGACGGCGCGACCGTCGCCGAGTTCATCCCGTTCTGCGACGCCGAGGCCATCTCCGACCAGTTCGTGAACAGGCCGAAGTTCATCGACCCCCACGAGCTGCCGAAGTCGTGCGTGGTGGCGTAGACGAGCTGCCTGCCGTTGTACGGGGCGACCGTGAAGTCCTTCAGCGACACCCACCCGGACTTCGGGTTGGCCAGCGAACCCGTCGACGACCACCGGTACGACGACGGCAGCGTGCAGTTGCCGCTCGGCGGCGGGGTCGTGGGCGGCGGGGTGGTGGTGCCACCGACCTTGACGAGCTGCCACTGCTGGTTGGTGCCGTTCCAGTCGGCGTACTGCACGATGTTGCCGCCGTCGGCGGTGGACGCGCCCTGCACCTCGACGGCCTTGCCGCTGTTGCGGTTGATCAGCTGGATGTAGCCGTCGATGTCCTGGATGCTGAACTGCTGGTTGGCGCCGTTGTTGTCGGTCCACTGCACGATAGACCCGCCGTCGGCGGTGGACTTGTTGTAGACGTCGAGCACCTTGCCGGACAGCTTCGACTTCAGCCGGTAGTAGCCGCCGCCGGAGTCGACGAACTGCCACTGCTGCTGGCTGCCGTCGTTGCGGGTCCACTGGGTGATCCGGGCCCCGTCGCTGGTGGCCAGGTTGTAGACGTCGAGGGCCTTGCCGCTGTTGCGGTTGACCAGCACGTACGACGCGCCGGTGTCGATGGTGGCGGCGGCGGCCTCCGTCGCGGTGACCGCGACGACGGCACCGCCGCTGAGGGCGGTCACGAGGGCGGTGGCCGCTGACAGCAGCCATCGCCGGTGGCCGCGACGGCCGGGGGCCGGGCCGGGGTGGGCAGCCGGGAGATGCATGGAGGGCGCTCCTTCATGAGGACGGGTGGAGCCCGGAGGTCCCTGCGCGGCGGCCCCCGGTGACGTGGTCGCCGAGGGCCGGGGTGGTCGGGCCGGCCCGCGTCGTCGGACGCTCCCGCCGAGGCGGGATACGACCAACCTATGTGAACGCTCACATAGATGGATGCAGGTCGGGTGTTTCTTCGGTCGGGCTGGTGGGGGCGAACGAACCGGCAGGGGTCCCATTCAGATCCGGCGATGTTACCAGAGTGTTTCGGACAGCTCAAGGTCGTGCCATCCGCCCGCCCAGGTGGCCGCCACACGGAAGGCCCCTACCGCCGGGGTGGCCGATGCGGCGGTCATGTTAACGCTCACTCTCCGCATCGCCCGGCCCGGGACCTGCCGGACGGGCCCGCCGTCCGGGAGCCGACGATGATCCCTTCCGATCCGGTGGGTGATGTGTAATCTTCGATGGATGCGGGTCGGTGGCCGGGCAGGCGGACAGGGTCACGCACGCGGGCACGGGGCGGCACGGTGCCGCTGACCAGCCGGACGCGACCGGCCAGCCACGCCCGGCCGCGTACCGGGCTGGCCGTCGGCCTGCTGGTCGTCGCCCTGCTGGCGCTGGCCGGCGGCGTCGGCTACGCCGCCCTGGTACACGTCCAACAGGCCAGGATCCGCCACGAGCTGGACTGGGCGATGGTGCACGGCCGCCCGGCCGACCCGTCCGGCTGCACCTGGATCTTCGGCGGCGCGAGCGACACCGGGCACGGTGGCGCGATGCCGGCCGGGTTCCCGGAGCACGGGGCGATCCACGCCGTGGCCCGCACCGGCCGACCCCAGGTCGGGCAGGTCGCCCGCAACGGCACCGTCTACCACGTGCGCACCCAGCTGCGCGACGGCGAGGTCGTCCAGGTGGTCTTCGACGCCCGCTTCCAACTCGCCGAACGGCGCTACCTGCTGTGGGCGGTGTCGACCGCCGCGTTGGCCGTCCTGGTCGCGGCGACCGCGACCGACCTGCGGCTGCGTCGCCGGTCGGTGCTGCCGTTGACCGAGGCGCTCGACCGGCAACGCCGCTTCGTCGCCGACGCCAGCCACGAGCTGCGGGCCCCGATCACCCGGGTGCACACGGCGGCCCAGTTGCTGGCCCAGCGGACGACCGGCGCGGCGCACGACGCGGACCGGCAGGATCTGGACCGGCTGCTGCACACCACCCGGCGGCTCGGGGAGATCGTCGACGAGTTGCTCCTGTCGGCCCGGCTGGCCGATCCGGCGGCGATGACCCGACCGCCGGCCACGGTCGACCTCGCCGCGCTGGTCGTCGAGGCGATCGGGGCCGACGCGCCGCGCGCCGCCGCCCTCGGGGTGACGCTCGGGGTGACCGGCGCGGACCATCCGGTGCCGGTGGCCGGTGTCGGGCCCGCGCTGCGCCGGGTGGTGGCGGAACTGCTGGCGAACGCCCTGCACCACACCCCGGCCGGCGGGCGGGTGCAGGTGCGGTTACGCCCGGCGGGCGCGGACCGGATCGAGCTGGTGGTCAGCGACTCCGGCCGGGGATTCGACCCCCGGCACGCCGGCCGGATCTTCGACCGGTTCCACCGGGGCCCCGACGCCGGGGACCGCCGGGCCGGGCTCGGGCTGGCGCTGGTCCGTGAGGTGGTCACCGCGCACGGCGGCACGATCAGCGCCACCGGCCGGCCCGGGGCGGGCGCCACCTTCACCGTACGGCTGCCGGTGGCCGGTGGGGGGCGGGCCGGGGGTCCGCCGACGGACGGCGACCCGGGTGGGGGCCGGTGGCCCTTCTGCTGGTGGGCGGGCCGGGAGCGGACGGGCGGGGAACGCGCGACCAGCAGATTCTGACCGGCGAAAAATTCCACCGGTCAACCTTCTGCGGTTTCGGTGCGACCATGAACGGATGACCGACCCGTCACCCCCGGCGCACGGCCCGTTGCTCCTCGTCGAGGACGACGCGGAACTGGCCGACATGCTGGTCGAGCTGTTCCGCCGGGCGGGGTACCGGATCGACCTGGCCCGCGACGGCCAGCGGGGCCTGCACCTGGCGCTGCGCGGCCCCTACCAGGTGATCATGTTGGACCGGCGGCTGCCGGCGATCGACGGGGTCGACCTGCTCATCCGGCTGCGGCGGTGCTCCGTCGCCGCCCGGGTGCTGATGCTCAGCGCGCTCGGCGACCTCGACGAACGCATCCGGGGCCTCGACGCGGGCGCCGACGACTACCTGCCCAAACCGTTCGAGGTGACCGAGCTGATGGCCCGGGTGCGGGCGTTGACCCGTCGCCGCTTCGACGGGGCCGAACTGATCCCCATCGGGGCCGGGCAACTCGACCTGGCCCAGCGCGGGGTGCGGCTGCCCGACGGGCGGGAGGTGACGCTCAGCGGCCGGGAGTTCGAGCTGATCCGGCTGCTCGCCAGCCAACCCCGGATGGTGCACAGCCGCAGCCAGCTGCGCGGACGGGTGTTCGGCGCGGACCGCACCGAGGCGGTGGTCGACACGTACGTGCACTACCTGCGCCGCAAGCTCGGCGACCGGGTGGTGCGTACCGTGCACGGCCTCGGCTACCAGATCGGCGCGCTGTGAGCCGGCCGCCCGGGACCCCGACGGGGCCCCGGGCGGCGGGGTGGCTCAGCGGCCCACGAACCGGGCCGGACGTTTCTCCAGGAAGGCGGCCATCCCCTCGCGCTGGTCCTCGGTGGCGAACAGGGCGTGGAAGGCCCGCCGTTCGAACAGCACCCCGGCGTGCACCCCGACCTCCTCGGCCTGCCGGACCGCCTCCCGGGCCAGCATCGTCGCGAGCTTCGGATACCCGGCCACCACCGCCGCCGCGGCCTGCGCCTCGGCCAGCAGGCGATCCGTCGGCACCACCCGGGACACCAGGCCGTACCGGTGCGCCTCCGCGGCGTCGAGCTGCCGCCCGGTGAGCACCAGGTCCATCGCCCGCGCCGGGCCGATCAGCCGGGTCAGCCGCTGGGTGCCGCCGATGCCGGGCATCACCCCCAGCCGCAGCTCCGGCTGCCCGAACCGGGCGTTGTCCGCCGCGAAGATCAGGTCGCACATCATCGCCAGCTCGCAGCCGCCGCCGAGGGCGTAGCCGGCCACCGCCGCGATCTTCGGGGTACGCAGCGCGGCGAACGCGTCCCAACCGGCGAAGTGATCGTCCAACGCCACGTCCAGGAAGGACTTGCCGGCCATCTCCCGGATGTCCGCCCCGGCCGCGAAGACCTCGTCGGAGCCGGTGAGCACGAAGCAGCCCACCCCCGGGTCGCGGTCCAGCGGGCGCAGCGTCTCGACCAGCTCGGTCAGCAGCGCCGTGTCCAGCGCGTTGCGCACCTCGGGCCGGCACAACCGCACCGTGACCACCCGGTCGTCCTTTTCCACGGTGATCCTCATCGTCGCCTCCCTCTCGTCAGGAATCCCAGATCGCGCCGTACGCGGGCACCCCGCGTTCCTCCATGCCCCGCACCACCTGCCAGGTCAGCGGCCGGTTCGAGATGCAGATGACCGCCTCGGCGTCGTACCGGCGGCACGCCTGCCACGCCAGCCGCAGCATGTCGGGCTTGCCGTCGCGGGCGGTGTCCCACAGCAGCGCGTCGGGCTGGTGGGCGAGGATCTCGTCGACCAGGTCGTCGCCGAAGGTCTCCCGGTGCCGGCGGGCCACCCAGACCAGGTGCGCCGGCACCTGCCCGGCCAGCAGGTGCGGCAGCACCGGGCCGATCCCGCTGCCGGTCGCCACGTACAGCACCCGCCGGAACAGGGTCTCGATGTTGGCCACCCCGGCGGTGCTGATCCCCTTCACCCAGAGCCGCCGCGGCGGGTCGTCGACGAACCGGCCGGTCCAGTCGCCGGCCCGGCTCACGGTCAGCCGGAACCCGCTGCGACCCGGCGTCGGCACGTTGGCGAAGGAGTGCCACTCCCACAGCGGGCTGCGGCTGACCGCGGTGGACGAGCCGGGGAACGGCGTCACGCCGTGGTCGAAGTGGACCAGCGCCACGTGCGACGAGGGACGGTGCACCACCACCGGCACCCGGCGCAACCGCAGCCAGGGCAGGGCGATGCTGACGGTCAGCACCGCGAGCACCACGCCCGGCGCGGAGGTGGCCAGCGCGACCGGCCCGCCGGCCAGGAAACCGGCCTGCGCCCAGAGCAGCAGCAGGGCCGCCCAGCCGCCGAGACGGTGGGTGCGTTCGAACAGGTCGTGCCGGCGGGACCGCACCGGCGGCAGCGCGGTGCCGACGACGGCCAGCAGCAGGACGGCCACCGCGTACCCGGTGACCAGCGCGCCCGTCGGCCCGTCGCCGACGGTCAGCGCGCCGAGCTGGGCGAGGAACCAGCCGGTGCCGGCCAGCGCCGCGCCGACGTGCAGCCCACCGAAGTGGTAGACCTTGCCCAGGGTGGCCCGCACCCGCAGCGGCCACCGGGTGGGTGCCCGGGTGGCCAGCCGGAACAGCAGGTTGATCACGTACTGCTGGCGGATCAGCACGGCCAGCGCGACGTTCGCCAGCGCGACGACACCCAACGCGTCGGCGGCTCCGGGGCCGTGCCACCAGCCGGCGGACAGCCCGTACGCCAGCAGCGCGGCGTTGGTGGCGAGCACCGCCGCGACGAGCCGGTGGTGGTGCATGAACCGGGGCTGGGCCAGGACCCGGCGCAGCGTCGACACCGGCGGGGGAAGTGTGTCGTCGGGGACACCCGCCGGGCCGGTGCGCGACGTCGGCGCGGGTGGCAGGTCGGTGGTGGTCACGCCGCCGCCTCCTCGACGTGGGCCCACTGCCACCGCAGGTCGAGGGCGAGCCTCAGCAGCGCGTCCCGGTCGACCTTGCCCCGGCCGGTCATCGGCAGTTCCGGCAGCGGGTGCACGGCCGCCGGCACGCAGTAGTAGGGCAGCGCGGCGGCCACGGTCTCCCGGCACCGCTGCGGGTCCAGCTCCGCGGGGGCCACGAAGGAGACCAGGTCCCGGTCGGTGACCCGGAGGGTGACCGCGCGCCGGCAGCCCGGCACCGTCTCCAGCACGGTGGAGACCGCGTCCAGCTCCACCCGGAAACCCCGGACCTTCACCTGGTCGTCGGTGCGGCCGAGATGCTCCAGCTCCCCGTCGGCGCGCCAGCGGCCCCGGTCCCGGGTACGGAACATCAGCCGGCCGCCGCCGAGGAACGGGTCCGGGGCGTACCGCTCGGTGTTGAGCGCGTCGTTGTCCAGGTAGCCGGCGGAGACGCAGTCGCCCCCGGCCCACATCTCGCCGACCTCGCCGATGCGGCAGGGCCGTCCGTCGGCGTCGAGGACGTAGACGGTGTTGTTCGGCGTCGGCCGGCCGATGGTCAGCGGCGCGCCCGGCCGGTGCCGGTGCATGGTGTTGACGATGGTGGTCTCGGTCGGCCCGCAGCAGTTGTAGAAGACCCGGCCGGCGGCCCACCGGTCGGCCAGCGGACGCGGGCAGGGCTCCCCCGCCACCGCGACGACCCGCACCCCGGCGCACCGGTCCAGGTCGATCCGGCCGAGCACCGAGGGGGTGGCGATCAGCACGTCGGCTCGGGCGGCGGTGGCGGTGAGGTCCCGGTCGCGCACGAGCAGGGTGCCGCCGTTGGCGAGGCAGCCGAGGATCTCCCAGGCGGCCATGTCGAAGGCGACGTTGAGCAGTTGGGCGACCGTCCGTCCGGGCCGTATCCCCAGGTGGCCCGGGGCGGTGAGCAGGATGTTGGCCACGTTGCCGTGGGTGACGGTGACGCCGTTGGGGGTGCCCGTGGTGCCGGAGGTGAACAGCACGTAGCAGCCGTCGTCGGCGCGTACCGGACGGTCCGGGACGGGGGCGGTGAGGTGCCCGCCGGGCGGCAGCGGCTCGGCCATCATCGCGTCGACCGCGAGCCGGGGCACACCGGGTGACGCCGGCACCGCGTCCAGGGTCGCCGCCGTGGTCAGCAGCACCCGGCAGCAGGCGGTCGAGGCGACCTGGCGCAACTGCGCGGCGGGGGCGATCCGGACGTCCTGCGGGACGTAGGCCGCCCCGGCCTTGAGGGTGGCCAGGATGCCGACCAGCATCGGCAGGGACCGGCTGGTGAACACGCCCACGGTGTCACCGGTGCGCACGCCGAGGGCGACGAGGTGGGCGGCGAGCCGGTTGGCCTGGCGGTCCAGTTCGCGGTAGCCGATCCGTACCCCGAGGTGCTCGGCGGCGACGGCGTCCGGGGTGGTGGCGGCCCACCGGGCGAACGCCTGGTGGATGCGCAGGTCGGGGGCGGGCACCCGGGGGCCCTGGCCGAACCGGTGGAACAGCCGCCGCTCGCGCGGTGGGAGGTGGTCCAGCAGGGCTCCCCGCCAGCCGTCCCGCCCGGCGGGGAGGACGCCGACCGGGTGGGTCGCGGTGTCGTCGGTGGACTGTCGTACGGACATGGGCCGCTCCTGTTCTGACCGGCCGCCCTGCGCGGCGATCGGAATCGATGCTGGTCAATTCAAATGGGAAATCTCTTAGATCCGTCGCGCGGTGGCCGACCGAACGTGCCCCGGTGCCCACCGGTGCACGTTCGGTCGGATCGGAGGGGGCCACGGCGGGCGGGGCGGGTCGGCTCCCGGCCGGCGCGCGGGGTCGACGCGGCGCGGGCCCGGGGTCGACCGGCGCGGGCGACACGACGCCGGGAAACTACGGATTTCGATGTTAACGTTCATCGGAACGCGGCCTGCCCACCGCCGCCTGCGGCACGTCGCCAGCCGGGGCCGTCCGGCCCGACAGGGCATTGGTATGATGTCTGCCGTCGCGGGATCAGCGGCGTCCCGACGGAAAAGCCGCCCCAGATGCGCTCTGGAGTCTCCGTAGGGCATTGACGTTACACAATGGAAACTCTAACGTCTGATGTCTCGACCACGCATACCGGCACCACCCCACCTCCCCACCCAAGGAGGGGTCTCCGTGTCCCGTCCCCCGATCTCCCGACGCTCGCTCCTGGCCGCCCTGGGCCTCACCGGGGCCACCGCCGCCACCGCCGGCCTGATCCGCCCCTCCCCCGCCTCGGCCGCCATCCCCGGCCCCACCAGCTACACCGAGTCGTGGGCCTCGGTCGGCCAGCACCCGGCGGCGGCCGAGTGGTTCCAGGACGCCAAGTTCGGCATCTACTACCACTGGGGCGTCTTCAGCGTTCCCGCGTTCGCCAACGAGTGGTACCCGCGCAACATGTACAACAACGGCTCCGGCGAGAACAACCACCACCGGAGCGTGTACGGCGACCCGTCGGTGTGGCCGTACCACCAGTTCATCACCGGGGCCAACGACCGGTCCGGCCGCTTCGTCCAGTTCGCCCCCCGGCTGCGGTCGGCGGGCGGCAGCTTCGACCCCGACGAGTGGGCGCAGCTGTTCGTCGACGCCGGGGCGCGGTTCGCCGGGCCGGTGGCCGAACACCACGACGGCTTCTCCATGTGGAACAGCCAGGTCAACGAGTGGAACTCCGTCGCCAAGGGACCCCGCCTCGACCTGCTGAAACTGCACACCGACGCGATCCGGGCCCGGGGCCTCAAGGTGCTGGTCGCCATGCACCACGCGTTCAACTTCACCGGCTTCTACCAGTGGGCGCCGCAGCAGTCCGACCCGAGCCTGCGCAAGCTCTACGGCCAACTGGGCACCGCCGCCGAGGAGCAACTCTGGTACGACAAGCTCCGCGAGGTCATCGACCAGGCCCGGCCGGACATCATCTGGCAGGACTTCGACCTGCGGCGGATCAGCGACGCCCAGCGGACGAAGTTCCTGGCGTACTACTACAACCGGGCCGTCGCCTGGGACAGGGAGGTCGTCGCCACCTACAAGGACGGCCTGGAATCCGGCGGCGCGGTCTACGACTACGAGCGCGGCGGACCGGCCGACCTGCGCACCCCCTACTGGCTGACCGACGACAGCATCAGCAGTTCGAGCTGGTGCTACACCACGGGCATCGGCTACTACACGCTCCCCCAGCTGCTGCACTCGCTGATCGACCGGGTCAGCAAGAACGGCAACATGGTGCTCAACATCGCGCCGACGGCCGACGGCACCATCCCGTCCGGGCAGCAGACGATCCTGCGGAGCATCGGCGACTACCTGCGCCGCTTCGGCGAGTCGATCTACGCCACCCGGGCCTGGACCACGTACGGCGAGGGCCCGACCCAGATGGGCGGCGGCTCCTTCACCCAGCCCCGGGCCGGCACCGCCCAGGACATCCGGTTCACCCGCAGCAAGGACAACCGGGTGCTGTACGCGACGGTCCTCGGCTGGCCGGGCAGCTCCGTGACCATCACCACGCTCGCGTCCGGCCGGATCAACCTCGCCTCGCTGACCGGCGTGCAGTTGCTCGACAGCACCGCCGGCAGCTACGTCAACCTGCCCACCCGCACCCAGGACAGCACCGGGCTGCGGGTCACCCTGCCGTCGGCGGGCGCGCCGTTCAGCGCGCCCGCGTACGTGCTGAAACTGACCTTCAGCGGGACGGTCCCGACCCCCGGCGGCGGCCCCGCCACCGCCGGGCCGGTCAGCGTCTACGCCAACACCGGCTACGACACCGGCGTCACCCTGCCGGTCGGCAGCCACACCGCCGCGCAGTTGCAGTCCGCCGGCATCGGGCTGCGCACCATCTCGTCGGTCCGGGTCACCGCCGGTCACCAGCTCGTCGGGTACGCCAACGACGGCTTCTCGGGCACCAGTTGGACGTTCACCGCCGACAACGCCGACCTGCGCAACACCGGCAACAACGACGCCATCGCCTCGCTGCGGGTCACCTTCAACCCGGCGGCGTACCTGCGGATCACCAACGTGACCAACGGCCTGGCGCTGGACGGCGGCGGCAACGTCGCGGCCGGCTCGCCGCTGAAGCAGTGGAGCTGGGACGGCAGCACCAACCTCCAGTGGCAGCTCGTCGACCTGGGCACCGGCTACCACCGGATCGTCAACCGCACCACCGGCATGGTCGTCGACGGCGCCGGCCTCACCAACACCGGGGCCGCCGCCCAGCAGGCGGCCTGGAACGGCGGCACCAGCCAGCAGTGGCAGCTCACCGACCAGGGCAACCGGCGGTACCGGATCGCCAACCGGGCGACCGGCCTGGTGCTCGACGGCGGCGGCCAGGTCGCCTCCGGCGCGACCGTCAAGCAGTGGAGCTGGGACGGCAGCACCAACCTGCTCTGGACCGTCACCACCGCCTGACCCCGCAGTGCGCCACCCGGCGGGTACGGCCGTCACCCCACGGCACGGCCGTACCCGCCGGACCACTCCCGCAGAAACGGAGCGAACACGATGAACCACGGACGTCTGGTGAGCGCGGGGCTGACGGTGCTGCTCGGCGCGACGGTCGCCCTCACCGCCGGCTGCGGTGACCGGGGCGACGGGACCGGCGCGGGCGGCGGCAAGCCGCTCATCGGGGTCGACTACCCCCGCTCGGACACCGACTTCTGGAACTCCTACATCAAGTACGTGCCGCAGTCCGCCGGGGAGTTGGGGGTCGACCTCAAGACCACCAACTCGCAGAACGACATCGCGAACCTCATCTCGAACGCGCAGACCTTCATGAGCCAGGGCGTCAAGGGGGTGGTGATGGCCCCGCAGGACACCGCCGCGATCGCGCCGACCCTGGCCCAGCTGGAGAGCCGCAAGATCCCGGTGGTGACCATCGACACCCGGCCCGACACCGGCAAGGTGTTCATGGTGGTCCGCGCCGACAACCGGGCGTACGGCACCAAGGCCTGCCAGTTCCTGGGCACCAAGCTCGGCGGCCGGGGCAAGGTCGTCATGCTCCAGGGCGGCCTGGACTCGATCAACGGCCGGGACCGCACCGAGGCGTTCAGCGAGTGCATGGGCAAGGAGTTCCCCGGCATCACGGTGTTCGGGGAGGCGACCGACTGGAAGGCCGACGTCGCGGCGTCGAAGTTGCAGACCCGATTCGCGTCCGACCCGGACATCCGGGGCGTCTACATGCAGTCGTCGTTCGCGCTGTCGGGCACCCTGCAGATCCTCAAGCAGCGTGGCCTCCAGGTGCCGCCGACCGACCCGAAGCACGTCTTCGTCGTGTCCAACGACGGCATCCCCGAGGAGCTGAAGAACATCGGCGACGGCCTGATCGACGCCACCGTCAGCCAGCCCGCCGACCTGTACGCCCGCTACGGGCTGGAGTACGCCAAGGCGGCGATCGAGGGCAGGACGTTCCAGCCCGGCCCCACCGACCACGGCAGCACCATCATCCAGGTACGCGACGGCCTGCTGGAGGACCAGCTCCCAGCACCCCTGGTGACCCTGGACGGCGCGCCGATCGCCGGGCAGCCCACGGTGAAGTACGACGACCCCTCGCTGTGGGGCCGGCAGGCATGAGCACCGCCCCGCACCACCCCGGTGGCCCGCCGGACGACCCGGACCGGCCGGTCGTCGAGGCGGTCGACGTCACCAAACGCTTCGGCTCCACGCTCGCCCTGTCCGGAGCGGGGATCATGGTCCGGCGCGGCGAGGCGCACGCCCTGGTGGGCCGCAACGGCGCCGGCAAGTCGACGCTGGTCGGCATCCTGACCGGGTTGCAGGCCGCCGACGACGGGGCGGTCGCCTTCGACGGCCGTCCGGCGCCGCCGCTGGCCGACCGGGACGCCTGGCGGCAGCGGGTGGCCTGCGTCTACCAGAAGTCGACGATCATCCCTGCCCTCACCGTGGCGGAGAACCTGTTCCTCAACCGGCACGCCCGCTCCCGCGCCGGCCTGATCCGCTGGTCGAGCCTGCGGCGGGAGGCGGAGCACCTGCTGGCGCAGTGGTCGGTCGACGTCGACGTCCGGCAACCGGCCGCGACGCTCTCGGTCGAGCAGCGGCAGTTCGTGGAGATCGCCCGGGCGTTGTCCTTCGGCGCCCGGTTCATCGTCCTCGACGAACCGACCGCCCAGCTCGACGCCGCCGGCATCGACCGGCTGTTCACCCGGGTCCGGGACCTGCGGGCGCAGGGGGTGACGTTCCTGTTCATCAGCCACCACCTCCAGGAGATCTACGACCTGTGCGACCGGGTGACGGTCTTCCGCGACGCCCGGCACATCCTCACCGCCCCGGTCGCCGGGTTGAGCCGGCAGGCACTGGTCGCCGCGATGACCGGCGAGGACGTGAGCATGCCGGAGGCCGACCACCGGCCACCGGCGTCCGACGCGCCGGTGCTGCTGTCGGTGCGGGACCTGGTCACCGCGTCCGGGGCCCGGCTGTCGGTGCGGGCCCGGGCGGGCGAGGTGGTCGGCATCGCCGGTGGTGGCGGCAGCGGCAAGGTAGAGGCCGCCGAGGCGGTCGTCGGTCTCGCCCGGCCGGTGGCCGGGTCGGTCACCCTCGCCGGTCGGGTGCTGCGGCCGGGCAGCGTGCCCGACGCCCTCGCCGCCGGGGTGGGGCTGGTGCCGCAGGACCGGCACCGGGAGGGCCTGGTGCCGGCGCTGTCGATCGCGGAGAACGTCACGATGACCGTGCCGGAGCGGGTCGGGCGTCACGGTCTGATCTCCCCGGCCCGCCGGGACGCCCTGGCCCGGAAGACGATCGCCGCGCTGGCGATCAAGGCGTCCGGGCCGCAGACGCCGGTGGCCGACCTGTCCGGGGGCAACCAGCAGAAGGTCGTGATGGGTCGGGCGTTGGCCAACGATCCCCGGCTGCTGGTACTGATCACGCCCACCGCCGGGGTCGACGTACGGTCCAAGCAGACCCTGCTCGGCGTCGTCGAGGACGTACGCCGCCGGGGCGCCGCCGTGCTGGTGGTCTCCGACGAACTGGACGACCTGCGCATCTGCGACCGGGTGCTGGTGATGTTCCAGGGCCGGGTGGTCGCCGAGATGGCCCACGGCTGGAGCGACAACGATCTGGTAGCCGCCATGGAAGGGGTGGACCTCCACCATGTCTGACACGCTGTCCACCGGCACGGTGCCGGCGTCGGCACCCCCGCCGACCCGCCCGTCGTCGCGGCACCTGGCCGTCGCCCGGCTGCGGGACCTGGCGCTGGTGCCGGCCATCGTCGCGGTGGCGATCGTCGGGTGGATCATCAGCCCGGTCTTCCTCAGCACCGACAACATCCTCAACGTGCTGCAGAGCATGTCGGAGATCGCCATCCTGGTGCTGGCCCAGACCATCGTGCTGATCACCGGCAAGATGGACCTGTCGCTGGAGTCCACCTTCGGGCTCGCCCCGGGCATCGCCGCCTGGCTGGTCGTCGACCCGGAGCTGACCCGGGGGCTGGGGCTCGGCCTGCTCCCGGACGCCTGGGCGGTGCCGGTGGTGCTGCTCGTCGGGGCGCTGGTCGGGGCGTTCAACGGGCTGCTCATCGTCCGGTTCGGCCTCAACGGCTTCATCGTGACGCTGGGCATGCTGATCATCCTGCGCGGCCTGCTCACCGGCATCTCCGGCGGGCAGACGTTCTTCGCGCTGCCCGGGTCGATGACGTACCTCGGCTCGACGAGCTGGTTCGGGGTGCCGGCCTCGATCTGGGTGTCGCTGCTGCTGTTCGCCGCCGGGATCGTGGTGCTCGGCCACACCCGCGCCGGCCGCGCCCTGTACGCCATCGGCGGCAACGCCGACGCGGCCCGCGCCGCCGGCATCCGCACCGACCGGGTGCTGTGGGTCGCGCTGGTCGTGGCCAGTGTGCTCGCCGCCCTGGCCGGGCTGCTGATCAGCGGCCGGCTGGCGGCGGTGCCGGCGGCCCAGGGCGACGGCGCGATCTTCCAGGTGTTCGCGGCGGCGGTGATCGGCGGGGTCAGCCTCAACGGCGGCCGGGGCAGCGTCTTCGGCGCGTTCACCGGCGTCCTGCTGCTCTTCATGATCATCAACGTGTTGACCCTGGCCGGGGTGCCCGCGCAGTGGACGAACTTCCTCAACGGCGCGGTCATCCTCGTCGCCCTGGTGGTCTCCCGCATCACCGGCGGCAAGGCGCAGACCTGAACCGGCCCCCCGGCCGGACCCCGCGCGACCCGCCCACGAGGCGGGCCGCCGACGCCCCCGATCCCCTCAACCAGGAGTTCCGTTGACTGAGCGCATCACCTCGGTGGACACGATCGACGTCCGCTTCCCCACCTCCGTGCACCGCGACGGGTCGGACGCGATGAACCCGTTCCCCGACTACTCGGCCGCGTACGTCGTCCTGCGGACCTCGGCGGACGCCGAGGGACACGGGCTGGTCTTCACCGTGGGACGCGGCACCGAGATCCAGGTCGCCGCCGTGCGGTCGCTGGCCGCGATGGTCGTCGGCCAGCCCGTCGACGAGCTGACCGCCGACCCCGGGGCGCTGGCCCGGCGACTCGTCGGCGACAGCCAGATCCGCTGGCTCGGCCCGGCCAAGGGGGTCGTGCACATGGCCGCCGGTGGCCTGGTCAACGCGGTGTGGGACCTCGCCGCCCGGCGGGCCGGCAAGCCACTGTGGAAGCTGCTGGCCGACCTCACCCCGGAACAGCTCGTCGCCCAGGTCGACTTCCGCTACCTGCGCGACGCCCTCACCGAGGACGAGGCGCTGGCCCTGTTGCGGCGGGCCGCCGACGGCCGGGCCGAGCGGGAACAGCGGCTGCGTGCCGAGGGCTACCCGGCTTACACCACCACGCCGGGATGGTTGGGCTACGACGACGAGAAGCTGGCCCGGCTCTGCGCGGAGGCGGTCCGCGACGGCTACCGGCTGATCAAACTCAAGGTCGGCGGCGACCTGGCCGACGACGTACGCCGGATGGGCATCGCCCGGCAGGCCGTCGGGCCGCAGGTGCGCCTCGCGGTCGACGCGAACCAGATCTGGGGTGTGCCCGAGGCGATCGGGTGGATGCGGGAGCTGGCCGCGTTCGACCCGTACTGGATCGAGGAGCCGACGTCGCCCGACGACGTCCTCGGGCACGCCGCCGTCCGCAAGGCGCTCAGCCCGATCCGGGTCGCCACCGGCGAGCACGTGCACAACGCGGTGGTGTTCAAGCAGCTGCTCCAGGCCGACGCCGTCGACGTGGTGCAGATCGACGCCTGCCGGGTCGCCGGGGTCAACGAGAACCTGGCGATCCTGCTGCTCGCCGCGCGGTTCGGGGTGCCGGTCTGCCCGCACGCCGGCGGGGTGGGGCTGTGCGAACTGGTGCAGCACCTGGCGATGTTCGACTTCGTCGCGGTCAGCGGCAGCACCGAGGACCGGGCCATCGAGTACGTCGACCACCTGCACGACCACTTCGTCGACCCGGTCCGGGTCACCGGCGGGCGGTACCTGGCCCCCACCACCCCGGGCATGAGCGGGCAGATCCGGCCCGAGTCCCTGGCCGCGTACCGGTTCCCGGACGGCCCGCAGTGGGCCGACGCCGCAGCGACCCCGGGCCCGGTGACGGCGTGATCATCGACGCGCACCACCACCTGTGGCGGCCCGAACGCGGGTACACCTGGCTGGACGCGCCCGAGCTGGCGGCCATCCGGCGGCCGTTCACCCCGGCGGACCTGACCGCCGAACTCGCCGCCGCCGGGGTCACCGGCACCGTGCTCGTCGAGGGCGGGCGCTGCCGTCCCGACGAGGCGGCCGAGTTCCTCGGCTACGCCGCCGACACCGCGCCGATCCTGGCGGTGGTGGCCTGGCTCGACGTCGCCGCCGCCGACGTGGCCGCCACCGTGGCCCGCTACCGCCGGCTGCGCGGCGGCGGGTACCTGGCCGGGGTGCGCTCCCAGGTGCAGGGCGAGGCGGACCCGGACTACCTGGACCGGCCGGACGTGCGTCGCGGGCTCGCCGCGCTCGCCGACGCCGGGCTCGCGTTCGACCTGGTCATCCGCGCCGACCAGCTACCGGCTGCCGCGCGGGCGGCCCGCGCGGTGCCGCAGTTGCGGTTCGTCCTGGACCACCTGGGCAAACCCCGCATCGACGCGGGCGACGCGGGCCTGCGCAGCTGGCGCGGCCCGCTGGCCGCCCTCGCCGCCAACCCCAACGTCACCGCGAAGCTGTCCGGCCTGGTCACCGAGGCCGCCCCGACATGGACGCCGGACGACCTGCGGCCGTTCGTCGCGGTGGCCGTCGCCGAGTTCGGCGCACAGCGGCTGATGTTCGGCTCGGACTGGCCGGTCTGCCTGCTCCGGTCGGACTACGCCGGGGTGCTGCGGGCGTTGACGGCCGCGCTGCCGCCGCTGTCGGACCGGGAACACCGGGAGATCCTCGCCGGCACCGCCGTCCGCACCTACGGCCTGGCGGAGCGGGCCGGCGCGGCCCACCCGGCGGGGCCGGCGTGACGCCGGCCGGGTCAGGCGGCCCCCGCCTTGGCGGCCAGCACCGTGCGCAGCCACGCCTCGGAGGTGTTGACGTGCATCAACGCGCTCGCCTGGGCGAGCAGTTGGTCCCGCGAGCGCAGCGCGCGGTAGATCGCGTGGTGCTCGTCGATGGTGGTGTGCGCCGAGTTGCCCTCGATCAGCCCGCGCCACACCCGGGCCCGCAGGGTACGGCTGGACAACCCGTCCAGCAGCGAGGTGAGGGTCTCGTTGCCGGTGGTGGCGACGACGGTGTGGTGGAACGCCGTGTCGAACCGGATCAGCTTCTCGGCGTCGTCGGCCGCCGCCCGCATCTCCTCCAGGATGCCGCCGAGGTCGTCGAGCTGGGCCTCGGTCATCCGCAGCGCCGCCAGCCCGGTGGCCATCGGTTCCAGCAGCCGGCGCACCTCCATGACCTCCAGCAGGGTGTCGTCGCGCAGCAGTTCCACCGCGACCCCCAGCCCCTCCAGCAGCAGCCGGGGGGCGAGGCTGGTGACGTACGTGCCGTCGCCGCGGCGTACGTCGAGCACCCGGGCCGATTCGAGGACCTTCACCGCCTCCCGGACCCCGCTGCGCGACAGGCCCATCTGCTCGGCGAGCTGCGGCTCGGGGGGCAGCCGGGCACCCGGCGGCAGCTCGCCGCTCTGGACCATGCTCCGGATCTTGGCGATCGCGTCGTCGGTCAGTGCCATCACGTCCCCCTCCGGCCGGCCCGTCGCGCGTCGTCCCGACCGCTGCGGCTGGGGCGGCCGACGGCGACCCCCACCAATATAGAGACATCCGATGTTTTCGCTGACGGCGGTCGTCGCGCCGCCGCCCACCGCCGTTGGCCGGCGGCCACCACCCGCACCGGAAAGGCGTGACGTGCACCGCTACGGCTGGCTGATCCGGCTCCGACCGGAGCACCGCGAAACCTATCTCCGCCTGCACGCCGCCGTCTGGCCGGACGTCGAACGGACGCTGCGCGCGGCGAACATCCGCAACTACAGCATCTTCCTGCACGGCGACCTGCTCTTCGGCTACTACGAGTACGTCGGCGAGGACCACGACGCCGACCAGCGGCGCATCGCCGCCGACCCCCGGACGCAGGAGTGGTGGACGGTGACCGACCCGTGCCAGGAGTCGGTCGCCGAAGCCGGCTCGGGGCACTGGTGGGCGCCGATGCGGGAGGTCTGGCACCTGTCCGAGGAGGAGTCGTGAACCACAGCGCGCACTACGTCGGCGACCACACCTTCGTCGTCGAGCGGACCGCCGTCGTACCGCCCGGCCCCGGCCAGGTGCGCATCGACGTCGCGTACACCGGGATCTGCGGCACCGACCTGCACGTGGCGCACGGCGCGATGGACCAGCGGGTCCGGGTGCCGGCGGTGATCGGCCACGAGATGTCCGGACGCATCGCCGAGGTCGGCCCCGGGGTGCAGGGGCACCGGGTGGGCGACCCGGTGACCGTGATGCCGCTGGACTGGTGCGGCGACTGCCCCGCCTGCCGGGCCGGCAACAGCCACATCTGCCACCGGCTCACCTTCATCGGCATCGACTCCCCCGGCGCGATGCAGCGCTCGTGGACGGTGCCCGCGCGGATCGTGGTGCCGCTGCCCGCGGACCTGCCGCTGACCCACGCCGCGCTGATCGAGCCGACCGCCGTCGCCGTGCACGACGTACGCCGGTCCCGGCTGACCGCCGGGGAACACGCGGTGGTCGTCGGCGCCGGGCCGGTCGGCCTGCTCATCGGGACGGTCGCCCGGGCCACCGGGGCCGAGGTGACGGTGCTCGAACTCGACCCGCGCCGCCGGGCCCTCGCCACCGAACTCGGGCTACGCACCGTCGACCCGGCGACGGTGGACGTCGCCCGGCACGTGCACGAGACGACCGGCGGGGCCGGGGCGGCCGTGGCGTTCGAGGTGTCCGGGTCCGCCGCCGGGGTCCGCACCGCGACCGACCTGCTCGCCGCACGCGGCCGGCTGGTCGTCGTGGCGATCCACCCCACCCCCCGGGAGGTGGACCTGCACCGCGTCTTCTGGCGGGAACTGGAGCTGATCGGGGTGCGGGTGTACGAACGGGAGGACTACACCGAGGCCGTCCGGCTGGTGCACGGCGGACAGGTGCCCGCCGGGCGGCTGATCACCCGGGTCGTGCCGTTGCCCGAGGTGGCCGAGGCGTTCCGGGCGCTCGCCGCCGGCGGCGAGGTGAAGATCCTCGTCGACTGCGGCGCCACCGGGTGAGCCCCGGGCGGCCGGCCCCGGCCGGTCCGCCGTCGACCGGACCGGGGTCGACTTTGGTCCGGACCGGGGTCGACTTTGGCCGGGGCGGGATCGACCTTGGCCGGGGCGGGGACCGACCCGTAGGCGATGCGCCGCCGGGGGCCGCCCTGGGAGATTGACGCCATGCCGACCACCAGGGCCGAACCCGGACGACTCCGGCGGGCCAGCACCAGCCCGGCGCTGCTCGTCCTGCTCGTCGCCCCGTTCTTCGGTGAGGGCCTGTCGGGGTCCAGCCCACCGGGGGACCTGCTGCTGCCCTGGCACCTCGCCTACATGGTCGCCCTGTACGGCTGCGGGGCGCTGGTCTGCCGCGAACTCGCCCACCGGTCCGGCCTGGGGTTCACCGGCCTGGTCCTGCTCGGCGTCGGCTACGCCGTGTGGGAGGAGGCGCTCGTCGACCGGTACTGGTTCGACCCCCGGTTCTGGGCGGACTCCGGCGTCGGCGGCTACAGCGTCGTGTGGCACACCAACCTGCTGCTCGCGGCCCACCTCACGGTGTTCCACACGGCGGTCAGCGTCGGCGCGTCCGTCCTCGTCGTCGAGTGGTTCGTTCCCCGGGCGCGGCACCGTCGGTGGGTCGGCCGGCCGGGGCTCGTCGTCGCGGGTCTGGTGCTCGCGGTGACCCCGGTGGTCTACGGCGAGTTCGACCGGCGTCCGCCGGCCGGCGTCCTCGTGGCCTCCGGGGCGCTGCTCGCCGCAGTCGTGGCGACCGCCTTCCTGGTGGGCCGCCGCCGACCGCCGGACGCCGCCCGACCCGCCGGGGACCCGACCCGACCGCGGCGGGGGCTGGTGCTGCTCGTGGCCGGCTGCGCGTGCGCGCACTGGTTCCTGACCTACACGGTCGCGCAGACCGCCGTGCCCTGGCCCGTCGGGGTGGCGCTGGCGCTGCTGCCCGTCGCCGCCGGACTGTTCCTGGTCCGGCGGCTCGCGGTGACCGGCCCGTACGGTGCCGACGGGGTCCGGGTGGTGGTCGGCCTGCTCGTGTTCCTCATGCTCCTCGACCTACTGGTCGCCCTGGTCGGCCGCTACGACATGGTCCTCGCAGCGCTCGTCGCCGGCTGGCTCGCCCGCCGGCTGTACACCCGGCGGGCGTCGTACGGGACCGTGCCGGCCGGACCGACCGTGTGATGATCAGCGGGTGCGGGTGGTGCTGGCGACCGACGCGGGACACCCCGGGCGGGCCAACGAGGATTTCGTCGGGGCGGTGCCGGCCGGCCTGGTGCTGGTCGACGGCGCGGGCGGCATCCCGGGGGCCGGGGAGTTCTGCCGGCACGGCGTGGCCTGGTACGCCCGCCGGCTCGGCGGCGCGCTGCTGGGCGGGCTGTCGACGGGCGGGAGCCTGCGGGAGGTGCTGGCCGGAGCGATCACGCAGGTCACCGACGCGCACCGGGGCAGCTGCGACGTCACCCACCCGAGCAGCCCGCACGCGGCCGTGGCGGTGCTGCGGTGCTCCGGCGGGCTGGTCGAGCACCTGGTCCTCGGGGACGCGGTGGCGGTCGTCGGCCGGGTGGCCGGCGGGCCGCTCGTCGCCCACGACCCGCGCGAGGTGGTGATCGCCCGGTCCTTCGAGCGGCGGCTGGTGGGCGTCGCCGAGGGCAGCGGGGAGCACCGGCGGTTGCTGGCCGAACTGCGGGGGCACCGGAACGCCCCGGGCGGGTTCTGGGTGGCCAAGGACGACCCACGGGTGGTCGACGAGGCGGTCACCGGCGACTGCCCGGCGGGTGAGGTGACGGCGGCGGCGCTGCTGAGCAACGGGGCGAGCCGGCTCGTGGACACCTTCGGCCTCACCGACTGGGCGGGCCTGCTGCGCCTGCTGGACACCGCCGGACCCGCCGGGATCATCCGGCGGGTCCGGGAGGCCGAGGCCCGGCACGGGGTCGCCACCGACGACGCGACGGTGGCCGGGTGGCGCGCGACGGGACCGTCCGCCGACGGCTGACCCGCGGCGCGGAAGACCCACCCGGGCCGGGCGGACCTCCGGGGAGGCCGCCCGGCCCGGTCAGTCCGCCGCCGCGGCGTCGGCTGATCGGTGGTTCAGTTGCGGACGATGGTGAAGGTGCTTGTCGTGTTGCGGACGTCCTGGTGGTTGTCGCTCAGCCGCAGGTTGGTGAACGTCGCCGAGCCGACCGCCGGGCCCTGCCCCGCCTCGGGCATCTCGTTGACCCAGATGCCGAAGCCGGACTTCGCGTCGAACGCGTCACCACTGCGCCGCGCCCCGGAGATCGACACGTCGGTGAGCACCGTGTCGGTGATCGGGTTCTCCGGCTGGCCGCCGGTGTACTTGGTCTGGAACATGATCCCCGAGTACGTCGGGTCGACGATGTCGACGGCGCTGACCCGGATGCCCCGGAACTCCTTGGACGCGGAGAACAACCACATCGCGGGGAACGTCTGTGCGCCCCAGAAGTGCCCGCCGGAGCGGATCAGCGAGATGTTCTCGAACCGGGTGGGTGGACTGGCGCCGAACCCGACGAACGGGTAGCCGAAGTCCAGCGAGCTGATGGTGATGCCCGAGTAGGTCAGCTGGTCGGCGAGGTAGAGGTTGCGGAAGGTGTTGTCGTAGCCGCCGTACACGGCGATGCCGGCGGCCCGCCAGGTCAACGTGGCGGTCAGGTTCTCGAACACGTTGCCGTGGTTGCCGCCGGAGCCGCCGGAGTCGGTGGCGGAGAACAGCGCGAACGCGTCGTCGCCGTTGGACCGGCCCTCCGTGTTGGTGACCAGCGCGTTGGTGCTGCCGTTGGTCATGTTCACCCCGTCGGCGAAGGTGTTACGGAAGCGGCTGTCCCGGATGGTCAGCCCGTCCACGCTGACCCCCCAGTACGCGCAGACGGTGTGCTCGACCCAGACGCTGTCCAGCGTCAGGTTGTCCACGTCCTTCAGCTCGCCCCACACCTTGCCCGGACCGTCGATCCGGTTGGTGTAGTTGCCGAAGAACGCCAGGTGGGCGAAGGTCGACCCGCTGGCCGAGGACTCGACCCGGAAACCGGCGTCGGTGTTCTGCTGGTTCGTCGGCGTCTGGAAGCGGGTGTACCACATGCCCGCGCCGACCACCTTCACCGGTTTGCCGTACACCTGGAACTTCTGGGCGGTCTCGTAGCTGCCGGCGGGCAGGTAGACGCCGACCAGGGTGCCGGTGGTGTCCATCCGGACCGCGTCCAGCGCGTTCTGCACGTCGGCGTGGCTGAACCCGGTCGGCGCCTTGTAGCGGGTCGGGTCCGGGTTGGCGCGGGGTGACACCAGCTCGGTGTCGACGAAGTCGATCGCGTAGGTGGTGGCGTTCGCCGGGTCCTTCTGCAGCCGGATCCGGCTGCCCGCCGCGACGGTGGAGTTGAGCAGCACGTTCGCCTCGTCGTAGAGGTGCCGGGGTGCGCCCGCGCTCGGCGAGTCGCTGGGGGCGGCCTCGGCACCGTAGAGCCAGATGTGCTTCGAGGTGAGGCTGATCGGCTTGTGCAGCACCCCGTTGACGTAGACGTTGAGCGTCGCGTCGATTCCGCCGCCGCCCGGCGCGTCCGGGATGGAGAAGCGGGTGACCAGCGCGTTCGCGGCCGACTTGGTGGTCCACTCGACGTACGCGCCGGTGGTGTTGAGGGTGACCGCCCGCCGGCCGGACGCCTCGCCGGCCAGGTCGCCGATGGTCCGGTTCGGGCCGATCACCTGCGCGCCGCCGCCGACCGAGCCGTCCTCGGCCTCGTACGCGTCGTAGCCCAGGTTCGCGCCGCGACCGACGAACAGCGGCCGGTCGCTCGAATTGTTCTGCCGCTTCACCGGCAGCTCGTTGGCATCGTCGGCGAGTACCACCCGCACCGTGTAGCGGCCGTTGGCGGCGGTCCAGGTGCCGAGCGACACCGGGCCGGCGGTGGCCCCGGCGGCGATCGTGCCGGAGTACGCGCCGGTCAGCGTGCGGACCACGGAACCGGAGTCGTTGAGCACGGTGAGCGTGATGCCGTGCGCGCCGCTCGCCGAGGCGATCGTGCCCTGGTTGCGCAGCGTCACCGCGAAGGTGACCGTGGCGCCGGCGGCCGGCGTGCCGGGTGACCAGGTCACCGCCGAGGCCACCAGGTCGGAGCTGGCCACCGGGCTGACCGTCAACGCGGTCGGGTTGGTGTAGGAGTTGTTCGCCTCGTTCTGCTCGATCACGGTGTTCGACTCGTCGACCTTCGCGGTGAGCTGGTAGCTGCCGGCGTTACGCGCGCCGATGCTCGCCGAGACGGTGCTCGACGCGCCGGCCGCGAGCGCGCCGACGGCGGCGGTGCCGACCTTCGTCGTACCCAGGTAGAGGTTGACGTCGGTGGCGGCGGACGCCGCGCTGCCGGCGTTACGCACGGTGGCGGACAGCGTGATCGCGTCGGTTTCGACGGGCGCGGTGGGCCCGGCGGTCAGGGCGGTGACGGTGAGGTCCGGGTTGGCCGCCGGCACGCCGATGACCTGGAACTCCGCGACCTGGCCGTTGGACGAGCCGGAGTTCGCGGTGAACTGCAACCGGACGTCCGCGGCGGTCGCCGAGACGGGGACGGTCACGGTGTTGCCGGTGTTCGGGTTGAACGGGTACGTCGCGGAGCCGACCAGGCTGGTGAACCCGGACGCGGACTGCTCCCGCCCGAGCACCTGGAACGTCTGGGTACGCGCGCCCCACGCCGGGTCCGGGTTGAGCTTCACCACGACCGCGCTGATGCCGGCGTTCGCGCCCAGCGCCACGGTGAGCGTGCCCGGGTACGCGCCCGGCGCGCCCTCCCAGTAGGTGGTGACGTCGTTGTCGACCGCGTTGGCCGCGTTGAACACGTGCACCACCGACGACGCGGTGGCCGGCTTGCCGACCGCCAGGTTGGTGCCGCCGCCGGTGCTGCCGGTCCGGGTCACCGTGTTGCTGTTGGCGGACACGTTGCCGGCGGCGTCGCGGGCCCGCACCCGGTAGGAGACGGTGGCGCTGTCCGGCTGGCTGTCGGTGTAGGTCAGTGTGGAGCCGCCGACGGTGGTGCGCAGCGACCCGTTGGCCCACACCTCGTAGCCGGTGACGCCGACGTTGTCGGTGGACGCGGTCCAGGTCAACCGGATCTGCCCGCTCGCCGGCTGGGTCCAGGCGAGGTTGCCGGGCGCGGTCGGCGCGGTGGTGTCACCCGTGCTGCCGGTGCGGGTCACCGTGTTGCTGTTCGCGGACACGTTGCCGGCGGCGTCGCGGGCCCGGACGTAGTACGACACGGTGGACCCGGCCGGCTGGGTGTCGGTGTAGGTCAGCGTGGTGCCGCCGACGCTGGTGCGCAGCACGCCGCCCGCGTAGATGTCGTAGCCGGTGACGCCGACGTTGTCGGTGGACGCGGTCCAGGTCAGCCGGACCTGGTCGGTGGCCGGCTCGGTGAACGCCAGGCTGCCGGGGGCGCTGGGCGCCTGGGTGTCGCCGGTCGCCGCGCCGTAGACCTCCAGTTCGGCGAGCTGCCCGGCGGGCCAGGCGCTGTTCGCGGTGAACAGCAGCCGCAGGTAGCGGGTGGACGCGGTGGGCACGGTGACGGTGACCGTGTTGCCGCCGGCCGGGTCGAACGCGTACGACGCGGACGCGACGAGCGTGCCGAACGTGGACCCGTTGGTGCTGCCCTGCACGGTCAGCGTCTGGTTGCGCGCGCCCCAGCCGGTGGGCAGCCGCAGCACCAGCCGGTTGACGCTGGTGGCGGCGCCCAGGTCGGCCTGGATCCACTGCGGGAACGCGGTGTTCGGGCTCTCCCAGTAGGTGCCCGCGTTGCCGTCGTTGGCGTTGCCGGCCCCGTACACGTCGGAGTGGCCGCTCTCGGTCATCGTCGCGCCGAGCGCCAGGTTGGTCGAGGAGCTGGCGGTGCCGTAGACCTCCAGCTCGGCGAGCTGGGCGGCGGTCCAGCCGGTGTTGGCGGTGACGACGACGCGCAGGTAGCGGGCGTTGGTGGCGCTGAAGCCGAGGGTCACCGCGTTACCGGCGGCCGGGCTGAACGAGCGGGCGGCGGACGCGACGACCGTGGTGAAGCCGCTGCCGTCGGCGCTGGCCTGCACGGACAGCGTCTGGGTGCGGGCCTCCCAGGCGGCGGGGAGCCTGAGCACCACCTGGTCGACGGCGCGGCTGGTGCCGAGGTCGACCTGGGCCCACTGGGGCAGCGCGCCGCTGCTCTCCCAGTAGCTGCCCGGGTTGCCGTCGGTGAGGTTGGCGGTGACGTAGGGGCCGTTGACGCTGCTGGCGGTGGCGGTGCGGCCGGCGGCGAGGTTCGGGCCGCCGGCGGCCAGGGCCGGTGGGGCGGGGGCCGCGGTGACGGCCAGGCCGACCGCGGCGAGCACCGCGACGATTCTGGTACGGAATCTGGACATGGTGGACGGACACCTTCTTCCCGGGGGAGGTGGAGAGGCGTTGACGGGGTGGGGGTGTGGTGCGCGGCGGGGACCCGGGCGGGTCCCCGCCGCGCCGGGTCAGGAGGCGTAGACCTCGAACTCGGAGAGCTGACCGGCGGGCCAGCCGGTGTTGCCGGTGAACGTCAGCCGAACGAAGCGGCGGTCACCGGAGGGCAGCGCGATCGACACGCTGTTGCCGGACGCCGGGTCGAACGGGTAGCCGGCCGCCGCCTTGAGGGTGGTGAACGACGAGCCGTCGGTGGAGCCGAGCACGGCCACCGTCTGGGTACGGGTCTGCCACGCCGCCGACGCCGGCAGCCTGAGCACCACCCGGCCGACCGTGCGGGCGCTGCCCAGGTCGACGGTCACCGACTGGGGGAAGGCGTTGTTGGTGCTCTCCCAGTAGGTGGCCGGGTTGCCGTCGACGGTGTTGCCGACGCCGTAGACGTCGGCGTGGCTGGTCTCGGCGACCGGGCGGCCGGCGGCCAGGTTGCCGGTCGGTGGCGCGGTGGTCGGGGGCGGGGTCGACGGCGGGGTGGTGGTGGGCGGCGGGGTGGTGGTGCCACCGCCGTACACCTCCAGCTCGGCGAGCTGGGCGGCCGGCCAGCCGGTGTTGCCGGTGACGGTGACCCGGACGTACCGGCGGGTGCCCGACGGCAGCGCGATCGACACGCTGTTGCCGGCCGCCGGGTCGAACACGCGACCCGCCGACGCGGCGAGCGTGCCGTAGGAGGAGCCGTCGGTGGAGCCGAGCACGGACAGCGTCTGCGTGCGGCGTTCCCAGCCGGCGGGGAGCTTGAGCACCACCCGGTCGACGGTGCGCGACGCGCCGAGGTCGACGGTCAGCGACTGCGGGAAGGCGTTGTTGGCGCTCTCCCAGTAGCTGCCCGGGTTGCCGTCGACCGCGTTGCCGGCCGCGTACACCTGGTTGACGCTGGTGGCGGTCGCCGGCCGGCCCAGGGCCAGGTTCCCGCCGGCCGGCGGGGTGGTCGGGGGCGGGGTGGTCGGCGGGGCCGTGGTCGGGGGTGCGGTGGTCGGCGGGACGCTGGTCGGCGGCGGGCTGGACGGGCCGTTGCCCCACTGCGGCTGCGGCCACGGCCCGCAGTACGGGGTGGGCGTGTACCAGCCGGAGTTGCCGGTGCCCTGGGTGATCTGGAAGCCGCTGCCGACGCAGTTGTGCATCGGGTTGGTCTGGGCGATGTTGGTGGCCCGGACGCCTGTGAAGCTGACCTGGCTGGGGGCCTGCACCTGGAGCGCGTACGTGCCCGCGCCGTCGATCCGGACGTTGCTGAACGCGATGCCGCTGGTCTGCCCCTCGATCCAGTGCAGCGCCGCGTAGGAGCTGTCCAGGATGTCGGTGTCGGTGACGTTGATGGCCGCGCCCTGGATCGGCTCGTTGAGCGCGGAGAACCAGATCGCGCCCACCCCGAAGTTCCAGTTGTAGTCGGAGTTGCCGTTGCGGATCAGCGTGTTACGGGCGACCGTGATGGTGCCGGCCACCGCAGTGGACCCGGTGACTCCGGGATAGCGGTTCGCGACGTGGATGCCGCCACCGTTGGTGACCGAGTCGGCGGTCACGTTGTCGGCGATGGTGATGTCGCGTCCGCCGTAGGTGACCAGATGGTTGGCCAGGATCGTCACGCCGATGGTGTTGCGGGTGAAGGAGTTGCCGACGTTCGGCACGCTCTGCGCCCACATGGCCAGCGCGTCGTCACCGGTGTTGCGGACGAACGTGTTGGTCACCGTGGAGTTGGTGACGCCCCAGTGGAAGTTCACCCCGTCGGCGGTCTGATCGAGGATGCGGCTGTTGCGGATGGTGAAGTTGTCCATCGGGCCGTCCATCCACGCGCCGACCTTGGTGTGCTGCAACCACAGGTTGTCCACCACCGAGTTCGTCATCGCGCCGCCGATGGCGTTGACCTGGTCCTCGTCGACCCGCTCCCGGATGTCACCGATGATGGCGAAGTCCCGCAGCGTGACGTTGCGGCTGGGTCCGCCGGCCTCGTGCGCGCGGATCTCCCCGGAGTAGCCGCCGCCGGGCACGTACTTTCCGTAGATGCCGGCGGCGCGCTTACGGTCGGTGGGGTGCCGGCCGCCGAGCACCGAGTACCACGGCCCGGCCCCGCGCAGCGTGACGCCGTCGACCACCACGTGGTCCCAGAGCGTGAACGTGCCGGCCGGAATCCACACCGCTTTCCCCTGCGCCCTGCCGGCGTCCGCCGCGGCCTGGAACTTAGCCGTCGAGTCGGTGCCGCCGGTCGGGTCCGCGCCGAAGTCGGTCACCACGTCCAGCACGCCTGAGGGCTTGGCGATCGGCGACCCGACCAGCTCGAAGTCGGCCAGGTCGAGGGTGAACGTGGGCGACTGGGCGGTCGAGGAGACCTGGAGGCGGATCTTCGTGCCGGCCGGGTACGTGGTGCCGAACATCGTCCGGGTCTCGTCGTAGAAGTGGTGCGGGTTGGTGTCGCCCGGGTTGTTGTTGAACGGGTAGCCGCCGTAGTACCAGCCGTACCGGGAGGTGACCGGGACGGCCTTGACCAGGGTGCCGTTGGCGCGCAGGTCGATGCTGGCGTCCCGACCGGTGCCGGCGGCGTTGTCGGGCAGGCTGTAGCGGAAGGTGACCGCGTTCGCCGGGGCGGTGAGGGTGAACTCGACGTACTCGCCGACCGCGTCGAGGGTGACCGCCTCCCGGCCGGACGCCTCGGACGGCAGCGTGCCGTAGCGCCGGTCGGGGCCGATCCTGGTGCCGGTGTGGACGGCCTGTTCCGCCTCCTGCTCCCGGAACGGCACGGTCGCGCCCCGGCCGGCGATGTCGAACGGGGACAGGCCGGCGGCGTGCGCCGGGGTGGCGGTGGAGGTCAACGCCACGACGGTCAGTGTCGAGGCGGCGAGTACGGCGGCGGCCAGGGCCGCGAGCCCGGTCGGGCGTCGGTGGTGCGGGTGCTCGGCCATGCGGGGTGTGCTCCCTTTCGTCGGTGGCCAGGTCCCCCGTGCGGCGGTGCTGCTGTCTCCTCCCCTTCCTCCCCAGGTGTTCCGGCGGCCGGGACGGGCCGCCGGGTGGTGCGGTTCAGGCCGGCCGGGTCCGCAGCCAGACCGCGGTGTCCGGGGGCAGCCGGTCGTCGTCGAGCGGCCCGCTGGCCAGCAGCATCCGGTCGTACCCGGGCAGCGCCACCGCCTCGGCACCGAGGTTGACCAGGCAGGCGAACCCGGGTTCCCGGGCGAACGCGAGCACCCGCGCCGGCGCGGGCAGCCAGGTCAGCGTGCCGTCGCCGAGGGCGGGTTCGGCCCGGCGCAGCGCCAGCGCCGCCCGGTACAGCTCCAGCATCGAGTGCGGGTCGCCGGTCTGGGCACGGACGGTGCGGTCCTTCCAGTCGGCCGGCTGCGGCAGCCAGGGCGCGGCGGCGGCCCCGTCGGGGCTGAACCCGAACGGCGGGGTGTCGCCCTGCCAGGGCAGCGGCACCCGACAGCCGTCGCGGCCCGGGTCGACCCGCCCGGAGCGTTCCCACATCGGGTCCTGCCGCAGCGCGTACGGGATGTCCTCGACCTCCCACAGTCCCAGCTCCTCGCCCTGGTAGACGTAGGCGGCACCGGGCAGGGCGAGGCTGAGCAGCGCGGCGGCCCGGGCCCGGCGGGTGCCGAGTTCCAGGTCGGTGGGGATGCCCTCGCGCTTGGCGGCGAAGCTGAACGTGGTGTCGGCCCGGCCGTAGCGGGTGACGTGCCGGGTGACGTCGTGGTTGGACAGCACCCAGGTGGCCGGGGCGTCGACCGGGGCGTGCGCGCCGAGGGTGCCGTCGATGCTCTCGCGCAGCGCGGCGGCGTCCCAGGCGCAGCCGAGGAAGTCGAAGTTGAACGCGGTGTGCAGTTCGTCCGGGCGCAGGTAGTTGGCGAACCGCTGCCGGTCGGGCAGCCACACCTCGCCGACCAGCGCCCGCCCGCCCGGGTAGGAGTCGGCGATGCGCCGCCAGGCGCGGTAGATGTCGTGCACGCCGTCCCGGTCGTGGAACGGGTGCGGCCGGTCCGGGTGGACCTCCGGCAGCGTGCCGTCCTTGACCAGCAGGCCGGCGGAGTCGATCCGGATGCCGTCCACGCCCCGGTCGAACCAGAAGCGCAGGATGCCCTCGAACTCGGCGCGGACCCGGGGGTGGTCCCAGTTGAAGTCGGGTTGCTGCGGGGCGAACAGGTGCAGGTACCAGTCGCCGGGGGTGCCGTCCGGGTCGGTGGTGCGGGTCCAGGTGGGGCCGCCGAACTCGCCCGTCCAGTCGGTGGGGGGCAGGTCGCCGTCGGGTCCCCGGCCGGGACGGAACCAGAACAGTTCCCGTTCGGGGGCGTCCGGGCCGCCGGTGAGCGCGGCCCGGAACCAGGGGTGCGCCTCCGAGCAGTGGTTGGGCACCACGTCGACGATGGTCCGGACGCCGAGTGCGTGCGCCTCGGTGATCAGCGCCTCGACCTCGGCGAGGGTGCCGAAGACCGGGTCGATGTCGCGGTGGTCGGCGACGTCGTAGCCGGCGTCGGCCATCGGCGACGGATACCAGGGGCTGAACCAGATCGCGTCGACCCCGAGGGCGGCGAGGTGGTCCAGGCGGGAGCGGATGCCGGCGACGTCGCCGATCCCGTCGCCGTCGCCGTCGGCGAAGCTGCGCGGATAGACCTGGTAGATCACCGCGGAGCGCCACCACGGGCTGCTGTCGGCCATGGGCACGGTCACCTGCTTTCTGCGGGTCGGTTCTGCTGCTGCGGGCTGTGGGTTGCGAGCGGCGGGCTGCGGACGGCGGGCGGGATCGCCCGGTCAGCCCTTGAGGCCGCCGGTGGTCAGGCCGGACATGATGTTCCGTTGGAAGATCAGGAACAGCACGACGGTGGGGATGGCGGCGATGACCGAGGCGGCGATCACCACGTTCATCGGGGTGCCGCCGGCGAAGGCGTAGATGCCGACGCTGACCGTGCGGGTCTCCGGTGACGGCATGACCAGCTTGGGCCAGAGGAAGTCCTTCCAGACCGCCGTCACCGCGAAGATCGCCACCACGCCGAGGATCGGGCGGGACATCGGCAGGACGATCGACCAGAGGGTACGCAGCGGTGACGCGCCGTCGACCACGGCGGCGGCCATCAGGTCGTCCGGGATGGAGTCGAAGAACCGTTTGAGCAGGAAGATGTTGAACGCGTTGGCGACCAGCGGCAGCCAGATCGCGAACGGGGAGTCGAGCAGGTTGAGGTGCACGACCGGCAGGTCGATCACGGTCACGTACTGCGGGACGATGAGCACCATCGCCGGGATCATCAGCGTCGCCAGCATCATGGCGAGGATCAGCCCACCCAGCACCGGGCGCAGCTTCGACAGCGCGTACGCGGCGGCGGTGTCGAACACGAGCTGGAACAGCACCGCGCCGGTGGCGTAGTAGAAGGTGTTGAACAGCAGCTTGGCCAGGTCCAGGTTGGTCCAGGCGTCGACGTAGTTGCCCGGTTGCGGGTCGCGGGGGAACAGCGACGGCGGGGTCTGGGCGATCTCCTGGCCGCTCTTGAGCGCGCCGGTGACCATCCAGTAGAGCGGGCCGAGGAAGACCAGCGTGAACACGACCACGACGACGGTCAGCACGGTCCAGTAGAGGACCCGGCCGCGTCCGCGTCGCAGTTGTGCCGGGGCGATGAGGGTCCGGGTGGTGGGGTCGGCGGCCATGTCCTAGTCCTGTCTCGCGGTCAGTCGCAGGTAGACGGCGGAGAACCCGGCCAGCACCACCAGCATGATCACGCCGAGCGCGGCGGCGCCGTTGAGGTCGTTCTGGAAGAAGCCGTGCTGGTAGATGAGGTACGCCACCGAGGTCGCCGAGTCCTGGGTGCCGGCGCCGTTGGCGAGGATCAGCGGCTCGATGAACAGCTGCATGGTGGCGACGATCTGGAGCATGGCCAGCAGGGCGAGGATCAGCCGGGTCTGCGGGACGGTCACGTGGACGATGCGCCGCCACAGTCCGGCGCCGTCGAGTTCGGCGGCCTCGTACAGCTCGCCGGGGACGTTCTGCAACGCGGCCAGGTAGATCAGCACCGCGCCGCCCATGTTCATCCAGGTCGACGCGAGCACCATGGCCGGCATGGTCATCGTGGGCGACTGCATCCACTCGGAGGTGGGCAGGCCGAGCGCGGTGAGGACCGCGTTGAACAGCCCCGCCCCGCTCGGGTCGTAGGCGTAGAACTTGAACAGGAACAGCGCGGACGCCGGGGGCAGCATCACCGGCAGGTAGACCAGCACCCGCAGGTAGCCGGTGGCGTGGCGCAGCTCGTTGAGCAGGATCGCCACGAGGAACGGGACGGCGTAGCCGAGCACCAGGGCCAGGCCGGTGAAGACGAAGGTGTTCTTCCAGGCCGTCCAGAAGCTCGGATCGGCGATGATCCGGGCGTAGTTGTCCCAGCCGACCCAGGTGGTCTCGCCGCGCCGGGTGCGCTGGAAGCTCATCACCACGCCGCGCACCATCGGGTACCAGGAGAAGACGGCGAAGCAGACGAGCGCGCCGACGAGGAACGTGTGCCCGGTCAGGTTGTCCCGTACCCGCCGGCCGCGTCCGGCCCGGCGCGCGGCGGTGGGCTGCGGCGACGGCGTGGGGCGGCCGGGGCGGCGGGTGGCTCCCGGGGCGGTGGTGAGCGCCAAGGCAACTCCCTGCGGTAGTGGGTCGCGGTGGCGTGGGGGCCGGGTGGCCGGCCCCCACGCGGGCGGGTCAGCTGTCGGCGGCCAACAGTTGGTTGATCTTGCTCTCGGCCGTGGTGAGCAGGGCGTCGATGTTGGCGTTCGGGTTCGTCAGCACCCCGGACATCGCGGCGTCGAGCACCGCGTAGATGGCCTGGGCGTTGCGCGGCTCGCCCTTGATCGGCACCGGGTTGGCCTCGAAGACCGCGAAGTTGGCGGTGTCCACGTTGGCGTTGGCCTTGCGCAGGTCCAGTTCCTGCTTCTGCGCGTCGCTGCCGGCGGCGAACAGCAGCGGCTGGGGCAGGCCGACCGGGTAGTTCTGCGGCTTGGCCCGGACGTAGTCGAACTGGCCCTTGCCCGGGGTGAGCTTCTGGAAGGCGATCCACTTCAGACCGGCCTTGACCTGCTCGGGCGACAGGCCCTTCTTGAAGAAGTAGCCCTCGCCGCCGCCGAGCGTCGCCAACGCCTTCCCGTCCTGGCCGGGCAGCGGGCCCATCGCCCAGTCCTGGTACCTGCCCTGGAACTGCGTGACGATCGCCTGGGTGGCGTCGGGCGCACCGATGAACATGCCGACCTTGCCGGCGCCGGCGTTGGTCAGCAGGTCGCCCCACTGCAGGAGCTGGCGGCTGCCCATGCTGTCGTCGCCGTGGCGCATGTCCTTGAGGTTCTGCAGGACCTGCCTGCCCGCCGGGGTGTTGACGTCGGCCTTCTTGCCGTCGGCGCTGAGCACCTGGCCGCCCTGCGAGTAGAGCAGCGAGGTGAAGTGCCAGCCACCGGTGTTGCCGGCGCTGTACTCGGAGTAGCCGGCGACGCCGCCACCGAGCGCGGAGATCTTCTTCGCCGCGGCACGCACCTCGGGCCACGTCTTCGGCGGGGTGGCCGGGTCGAGGCCGGCGCGTTGGAAGAGCGCCTTGTTGTAGATCAGGCCCATCGAGTAGTTCTTCACCGGTACGCCGTAGAGCTTGCCGCCGTCGGTGAAGACCTCCTTGAGCGCCGGGTCGACGCTGTCCCAGGTGGGGATGGTGTCCTTGGTGGCGTACCCGGTGATGTCCATGGCCTGACCGGAGTCCAGTACCTGCGCCAGGTCGGTCATGTAGCCGTAGAAGACGTCGGTGACGGTGCCGCCGGCGAGGCGGGCGGTGAAGTCCGGCGGGTTGTTGCACTGCTCGCCGACGCTGACGCTCTTGACGACGATGTCCGGGTTCTGCTGCTGGAACGCGGCGACGTCGTCGTTCCAGTTCTTCAGCAGTTCCTTCTGTGCGCCGACCGGCTGGCAGTCGACCGTGATGGTGACCTTGCCGCCGGCCGCGCCGGAGTCGTCGCTCTTGGTGGAGCACGCCGCCAGGCTGAGCCCGAGGCCGGCCGCGAGCGTCAGGGCCGCGACCTTCCGGTACTGCGGTACGGACATCTGTCCATCCCTTCGGGAACGGTTATCCATGACCTGCACTGATCTGCGGTGACCGGGTGGCTGCCGGTGACGGGGGTGGTGGGGTGGCAGCCGCCCACGCCCTGCCCCGGGACTCGGTGCCCGGGGTCGGGTTGAGTGGAGTCAATGTAGCGACGTGGACTCTTTACAGCAAGGTTTCGACCGCATCACGAAAGAAATCGACTTGGGAGTGGTTGATCGCAACGAAGCCGACCCCGGGCAGCAGAACGGCCGCCGACCGCAGGTGCGGTCGACGGCCGGGAGGCGTCGCGGTTCGGTCGTGGCGGGTCAGTCGCGGGGAACGGGTGCGGTGGAGCCGCGTACCACCAGCTCGGGTTCGAAGAGCAGCTCGTCGTGCAGCACGCCGGCCCCCTCGATCTGGGTGACCAGCAGATCGACCGCGGCCTGCCCCATCGTCTCGATCGGTTGGCGCACCGTGGTCAGCGGCGGATCGGTGCAGGTCATGAACGCCGAGTCGTCGAAGCCGACCACCGACACGTCGGCCGGCACCGCGCGACCGAGCCGGCGGGCGGCCCGGACGGTGCCCAGCGCCAGCACGTCGCTGGCACAGATGACGCCGGTCACGCCGCGCTCGATCAGCCTGGTCGCCGCGACCCGGGCACCCTCCATCGAGAAGCTGGACCGCTCCACCAGGTGCCGGTCGGCGTCCCAGCCGGCGGTACGGACCATCGCGTCCAGCTTGCGCCGCGACGGGATGTGGTCGGCCGGACCGAGCACCATGCCGATCGTCTGGTGACCGAGCGAGCGCAGGTGCCCGTACGCCTGCTCGACGGCGACCGCGTCGTCGGTGGACACCCGGGGGAAGCCGAGTTCCTCGACGCCCGCGTTGACCAGCACCACCGGCAGGCCCCGGTCGGTCAACCGCCGGTAGTGCTCGTGCGAGGCGTCGGCCAGCGCGTACGAGCCGCCCGCGAAGATGACCCCGCTGACCTGGTGGTCGAGCAGCATCTCCACGTAGCCGGACTCCGGCACGCCGCCGATGGTGCGGGCGCACAGCGCCGGGGTGAACCCCCGCTGGGCGAGGGAGCCGGTGACCACCTCGGCCAGCGCCGGGAAGATCGGGTTCTGCAACTCCGGCAGCACCAGGCCGACCAGCCGGGCCCGTTCGCCGCGCAGCTTCGTCGGGCGTTCGTAGCCGAGCACGTCGAGGGCGGTCAGCACCGCCGCCCGGGTCGCCTCGGACACTCCCCCGCGACCGTTGAGCACCCGGCTCACGGTCGCCTCGCTGACCCCCGCCTTGCGGGCCACCTCCGTCAGACGCTTCGTCACGGCGGCAATACTACGTCGGATTCTTGCAAAAACTGAACAGACAGCCGGCGAGAATCAGTCCGACCCGGACCGCCACGGTGCCGGGGCGCGTCAGCGGGCCGGCGGTCCGCCCCTCGGCCACGACCCTGCGCCATCGGGATACTTGTATACTCTGGTCCGCCGACCTAACAGCCCCTGGCAGAGAAGCAGTGAGCGGACCAGCAGCGAGCAAACCCCAGGTGAGCAGCAAGTCGGTCGTCCTCGACGCGATCCGGGCAGCCGGGACGATCAGCCGGGTCGGGCTGATCCGGGCCACCGGTTTCACCGCGCCGACCATCTCCACCCTGGTCCGTAAGCTGATCAACGAGGATCTGGTCGTCGAGACCGGGCACGCGAAGTCGACAGGCGGCAAACGCCGGGTCCTGCTCCAGCTCAACCACGCCTCCCGGTACGCCGTCGGCGTGCACCTGGACCACGGCGTCATCACCTACGCCCTGACCAACCTGGGCGGCACCGTGGTGGCCCGGATCTCCCGCCCGGGTGCCGGCGCGCAGGAACCGGCGGTCGTGGTCGCCCGGATCGCCACCGAGATCGCCGCGCTGATCGACGGGGTCGGGGTGGAGCGGGACCGCATCCTCGGCGTCGGACTGGTGTTCCCCGGCCCGATCAACGCCACCCGGGGCATGGGCGGCCCGCCGGAAGTGGGGCTCGCCCCCGCCATGCGGCAGTGGAACGGGTTCCCGCTGGGCGCGGCGCTGGAACAGGTGACCACCCTGCCGGTGGCGCTGGACAACGACGCGACCGCGGCGGCGCTGGGCGAACACTGGACCGGCGGGTTCGGCACGGCGACCTCGGCCGCCGCCCTCTACATGGGCACCGGCATCGGCGCCGGGCTGGTCATCAACGGCGTCACCTACCGGGGGCCGAGCGGCAACGTCGGCGAGTTGGGACACGTGTGCGTATCGGCCGACGGACCCCGGTGCTGGTGCGGGGCCCGGGGCTGCGTGGAGGCGCTGGCCGGGCCGGCGGCGGTGGTCGCCGCCGCGCGTTCGGAGCCGGCGACGGCACGGGCGGTGGGTTTCACGCCCGGCGTCCGACGGCCCTCGGTGGTCGCCGACTTCGCCGCGATCAGCCGGGCCGCCCGCCGGGGTGAGCCGTACGCGCTGGCGCTGCTGGAGCGGTCGGCCCGGCACCTCGGGGTGGCCGCCCGGACGCTGGCCAACCTGATGGACCTGGAGGTGCTCGTGCTGACCGGGCCGAGCCTGGCCACCGCCGGGTCGGTGTACCTGCCGATCGTCCGGCACGAACTGCGCGCCTCCTTCGCCCGGGGCACGCACACCGTCGATGTCCGGCTCTCCCGTTCCGCCGCGACGGCCTCGGCCATCGGCGCCGCCGCCCTGGTCCTGGAATCCGAACTGGTCCCGCTGGCTCACGGTCCACGCCCGGCCGAGCAGGTGGCCGGGCAGCGGGCCCGGCTCACCGAATCGGCAGGCTGAGTGACCCGGGGGTACGCGATGGACGACACGTGGCGCACGAGCGCGGTGGGGCTGGTGCTCGCCCGGCCACCCCGCCTGCTCGGCACCGAGCCGTTCTTCATGGAGTTCATCGCGGGCATCGAGGAGCGGCTCGCCGCGCACGGCCGGTCGGTGCTGCTGCACGTCGTCGCGCACCACGACGCCGAGATCGCCGCGTACCGGCGGTGGGCGCGGCAGCGGCTGGTCGACGCGATCGTGCTGGTGAACCCGTCGGTGGACGACGCCCGGCCGGCGGTGCTGCGGGAACTGCGGCTGCCCGTGGTGGTCGCGGGTGAGCCCACCGACGACAACCCGGCGGTACGCCGGGACGACGCCGGATCGATGCGGGCCGCCCTGGCGCACCTGGTCGCCCTGGGGCACCGCCGGGTGGCCCGGGTCAGCGGGCCCGACGCGCTGCTGCACACCCGGATCCGGACGGCCGCGATGCTGACGGCGGCGGCGGAGTCGGCCGTCGACGCCGTGGTGGTGGAGGGTGACTACTCGGCGGAGTCGGGGGCGCGGTTGACCACCGGGCTGCTGGACGGGCCCGAACCACCCACCGCGATCATCTACGACAACGACCTGATGGCGGTGGCGGGCCTGCACGCGGTCACCGAGCTGGGTCACCGGGTCCCCCGCGATGTCAGCCTGATCGCCTGGGACGACTCCAGCCTCTGCCGGCTGGCCTCGCCCGCGCTGACCACGATGAGCCTCGACGTGCACTCGTTCGGCGAGTCGGTCGGCGAGTCGGTGCTGCGGCTGGTCACCGGCGAGTCGGTGCCGCAGCGCTGGTGCGCGACCGAGACGGTGGTCGCCCGGGGCACGACCGGCCCACCCCGGTAGCGCGGTAATGCGGTCCCACCTGGCGACCCGTCGAAACGGCATCGATACGCTTGACTTAGTAAGGCGAATAAAGAAAGCTCGCAGGCGCGCTCCCATCGACGCTCCCCTCTATGCCTAGGAGAGCTTCATGACACGTCGTCATGCCCTGCTGGCGGCGACAGCCGCCGGCACGCTGGTGGCCGCCAGCCTGACCGCGGCCACCCTGCCCGCCTCGGCCGCCGCCTCGGGCTGTGCGGTCACCTACACCGTGCAGAGCCAGTGGACCGGCGGGTTCAGCGGCAACGTCGCCATCACCAACCTCGGCTCGGCGCTGGCCAACTGGACGCTGACGTTCGACTTCCCGAACGCCGGCCAGCGGGTCACCCAGGGCTGGAGCGCCACCTGGTCGCAGTCCGGCAGCCGGGTGTCGGCGGCCAGCCTGAGCTGGAACAGCGCGCTGAACACCGGCGCGTCCACCACGATCGGCTTCAACGGCGCGTGGAGCGGCGTCAACCCCGTACCCACGTCGTTCGCGCTCAACGGGACGACCTGCACCGGCGTGGTCAGCCCGACGACACCCACTCCCCCGCCCACGACGACGCCGCCGCCGACCACCCCACCGCCCACCACGCCCCCGCCGACCACCCCACCGCCGACGACCACCCCGCCGCCGAGCGGGGCCGCGCCGAGCCTGCGGGTCTCGGGCAACCGGCTGGTCACGGCGGCCGGGGCGACCTACCGCCTGCTCGGCGTCAACCGGGCCAGCGGCGAGTTCGCCTGTGTCCAGGGCAAGGGCATGTGGGACAGCGGGCCGGTCGACCAGGCCTCCGTCGACGCGATGAAGGCCTGGAACATCCGCGCGGTGCGCATCCCGCTCAATGAGGACTGCTGGCTGGGCCTGTCCGGGTCGCCCAGCGGGGCCACCTACCAGCAGGCGGTCAAGGCGTACGTGAACCTGCTCGTCGCCAACGGGATCAACCCGATCCTCGACCTGCACTGGACCCACGGCCAGTACACCGGCAACATCTCGGCCTGCTCCGACGTGAACGCCACCTGCCAGAAGCCGATGCCGAGCAGGCAGTACACGCCCCAGTTCTGGACCGGGGTCGCCACCGCGTTCAAGGGCAACGACGCGGTGCTGTTCGACCTGTTCAACGAGCCGTACCCGGACGCCGCCAACAACTGGTCGGACATGACGGCCGCGTGGCGCTGCCTACGTGACGGCGGCACCTGCACCGGCATCGAGTACCCGGTGGCGGGCATGCAGAGCCTGGTCGACGCCGTCCGCGCCACCGGCGCCACCAACGTGCTGCTGGTCCCCGGCCTGACCTGGACCAACGACCTGACCCAGTGGCTGGCCTACAAGCCGACCGACCCGCGCAACAACATCGTCGCCTCCTGGCACTCGTACAACTTCAACGCCTGCGTCACCGAGGCCTGCTGGGACACCCAGATCGCGCCGGTGGCCGCTCAGGTGCCGGTGCACGCCGGGGAGATCGGCCAGGACACCTGCGCCCACGACTACATCGACCGGTTGATGACCTGGCTGGACCGTAACCGGCTCGGCTACACCGCGTGGACCTGGAACCCGTGGGGTTGCAGCGGCGGCAACGTGCTCATCGAGGACTACAGCGGCACCCCGACCAAGAGCTACGGCGAGGGCTACCGGGCCCACCTGCTCACCGTCACCCCGTAACCGACCACCCGACCGGTTCCGGCCGGCCGGGTCGGCCACGGGTCGGCGCGACACCACCGCCCTCGGCGTGGCGGTGGTGTCGCGCGTCCGGTGCCCCCGGGGTCAGGAGCAGTTCCTGCCCTTGTTGATGCAGGTGGCGATGCGCTGCATGGTCTGGGCGGAGTTGACGTTGACGAAGTCGTTGTGGTCGGAGAACGGGTTGTGGTTCTCCTCCGGGAACGAGTCGAGCGCGTACTGGCCCTTGAGCTGCACGTCCCGGGGGATGTCGTAGCCGACGGTGATGCGCAGCTGCGGGATCGCCCGGAAGCCCTGCGGGCAGGCGCCGGTGGCCCGGTCGGCGAACGCGACGTGGTTGCGGTGGTTGTCGCTGTCGACGTTGCGGCCGTCCCAGCAGCCGGGGAAGTCGTGCACCCGCTGCACCTGGCTGCCGGCGGGGCAGATCGGGTACTTGTCGGCCAGCCGGTCGGCGAAGCCCGAGCAGGTCCAGGTGGCGCGGGCGTTGGCCGGGCCACGGCTGGTGGGCTTGGCGTCACCGGTGAGCGCCCGGAGGAACTTCGGCATCGGCACCACCCGGCTGACGGGGTTGCCGCGGTACTCGATCAGCACCTGCGCCGGGCGGACGATGCCACCGGTGTTGCCGGGCAGTTCCAGGTCGGGCCCCTGCGGGTCGGGCAGCGCGGCGGCGGTGGTGGGTGCGGCGGCGGTGGGGGTGCCGGCCTGGGCCGGGGCCTGGTCCAGGGTGCAGGTGGCGAACGCGTCGAGGCCCTGCGGGCGGGCGGCCTGCCGGCCGATCGCGATGGCGATCCGGTCGAGCACGGCGATCCGCTTGGCGCGCAGCGGGCCGAGGATGGCGTTGTCGACGAAGGCCGGGCCGCCCTGACCCCGGCTGGTGACGAGGCGTTCGTTGGCCTCGGAGAGCTGCCGGTCGAGTTCGTCGAGGTTGCGGTTCACCTCGGCGAGCGCCCCGGCGGGCACACCGGGCAGCTTGTCCCGCACCGTGGGGCACTGGATGCGCGGGTTGGCCGCCTGGGCCGCCCTGACGCTGGCGCGATGGGCACCGCCGGGCATCCGGGCGTGCATGTCGTCGTAGCTGACGTCACACTCGACCAGCGAGACCAGGCCGGGCTGGTTGCCGCCGGCGGCGGTGACCGAGATGCTGATCTGCCTGATCGTCGCGGCGCGGCGGGCCCGCAACGCGTCGATGACCTCCCGGTTGACGGCCGCGTCGATGCGGCCCCGGCTGGCGGTCATCCGCTGGTTCGCGGCGGCCTGCTGGCGGTCCAGCTCAGCAAGCAGCCGGTCGACGGTGCTGCGGGCCCCGGTGGGGACGGCCCGCAGCCGCTTGCCGACCGAGGGGCAGACAACCGTCGGCTGGGTCTGGGCGAGGGCCTGCCGCACCTGGTTGTCGCTGCGGACGCTCCTGTCGATGCGCACCACCGGCCAGAAGTAGGACGACTTGTCGCCGTTGCGGCAGGTGGTGCCGGAGGCGTCCAGGTCGGCGTCGGAGGAGTTGGCGGTGATCGCCAGGTTGCCGACGAAGTCGTGGACGTGTTCGGCGCCGTTGCGGATGCCGGGCTGGGCCACCGGGTTGTCCGGGCTGAACTTGCCGTTGCCGTTCGTGCCGCAGTCCACGGTGAACCGGCCGGTCGACCCGCCGGGGGCCGGCTGCGGGTTGCGCACGTTCGGCGGCACCTTCTCGATCGGCACGAACTGGTCCAGGCTGGTAGCGGCGTCCGCGGTGCCCCTGCCGCCGCCCGAGACGAAGGTGACGGTGAGCGCACCGGTGGCCGCCAGCACCAGCGCGGCCATGGCGATCCGGGCCGGCCGGGTGTGGACCAGCGGGGTCCCGTCGGGTCTGCGGTTCATCGGAAATCTCCTCCAAGCCGGAAACCGGCTCCGGTGATGTGCTGTCCCCCGGGGGTACGGCCCGGCGGGTGGGCAACGGTCACCGTCGGCCGGGTACGTCATGGTTCGGTAAGAAGTCGCGCCGGTGCTACCAACCGGTCAGGAGCAGATGGTTGACCGTGAGCGCCACCGCCGCCTGCACCACGAGCCAGCCGCGCCGGTCGGCCACGGGGATCAGGGCCGCGCCGGCCGTCAGCCAGACGGTGAAGGGCAACCAGATGCGCTCCACCTCGGCCTTGCTGTAGCCGGACAGGTCCGCCGCGACGATCACCGCCGTGGCGGCGAGCGGCAGCAGCCAGACGGTGTGCTCCGCGTCCGGCCGCCGCGACGCGAGGGCCCGCCGGCCGGCCGGCACCGCCCGCCGCAGGATCACCGCCGCCACCGGGCCGGCGGCCACCACCACCAGGGCCAGGTCGGCCCAGACCCAGTAGCCGTACGCCCGGTCGGCGGCGACCCCCTGGTAGTAGCGTTCGATGACCAGGTGGTAGCCGGTGGGCCACCAGAATCCGGCGGCGGTGAACGCGGCGGCGACCGGCAGCGCCCCGACGACCGCCCACCCCACGGTGCGCCGGTGCCGGCCGGCCAGCACGACGACCGCCAGCGCGAGCGGGGCCATCAGCACCAGCCCGTACGACAGGTAGCAGCCGAACGCCAACAGGGCCCCACCGGCGAGCGCCCCCACCGCGCGGCCCCGGGTCGCGCCGTGGGCCAGCAGGGCGATCCCGGTGGCGGTCACCCCGGCGAACAGCCCGTCGGCCGACACCCCGGCCCACACCGCCCCGGGGAACAGCACCACGAACGGCAGCACCGCGCGGGCCGCCGCCTCGGTGCCGAGCAGCCGTACGGTGTGCGGCACGGCGACGGCGACGAGGCCCGCCACCAGGATGCACAGCGTCCCCGCCCAGCCCCCGCCGGACAGCCCGACCCGGTCGAGCCCGACGAAGACGAGCAGCGCCCCCGGCGGGTGGCCGGAGACGTGGGTGGTCCAGGAGTCCGGTTGCCCGTCGAGGATGCGACCGGCGAAACCGGCAAGCATGGCGGGGACGTCGGTAACGCCGGGGACCTCGTGCAGGTACTCGTGGCGGGTGGTCAGCCGGCCGGCGACGCCACGGTGCCAGCCGTCGACCAGGGCCAGCGACAGCGTCCAGGCCACGGCGGTGGCGTAGCCGAGGGCGAGCAGCGGTCGCCAGGGCAGCCGGGCGGCCACCGCCGGCCCGTGCCAGCAGACCAGCGCGGCCAGCAGCAGGGCCGGCGGGGTGCCGATGCCGACGTGCGGCAGCCAGTGCGCGAACAGCGGCGCCGCGCTGGCGTGCACCGGGTGGCCGAGCAGGTAGAGCACCCCGCCGGTGACGGCGGCCACCGCGAACAGGCCGACCGCGGCGGCGGCGGCGATCACGTCGGCGCGCGGCGGG
>NZ_JACGMO010000031.1:0-61829 GCF_015354745.1 Micromonospora sp. S-DT3-3-22 | reverse complement strand
CCCGCGCGAGCCGCGCTCCGGCCCGCGCCGCGACGGCCACGACGACCGGCGCGGCGGCCAGTACGGCCCGCCGCCCGGCCGCAGCGGCGAACGCTACTGACGCCCCGGCGGCGCACCTTCCGACGACACCTGACCGGCCGCCCTCCCCGGGGAAGGACGGCCGGTCAGGGCACGGTGCAGATCCGGCGGAGCCCGGCGGTCAGATCCGGCGGAGCACGGCGACGACCCGGCCCATGATGGTGGCGTCGTCACCCGGGATCGGATCGAAGGCCGGGTTCTGCGGCATCAGCCAGACGTGGCCGTCGCGCCGCCGGTAGGTCTTGACGGTCGCCTCGCCGTCGAGCATGGCGGCCACGATGTCGCCGGCCTCGGCGATCGGCTGCTGCCGGACGACCACCCAGTCGCCGTCGCAGATCGCCGCGTCGAGCATCGAGTCGCCCTTGACCTGGAGCATGAAGACCTCGCCCTCACCCACCAACTCGCGGGGGAGCGGGAAGACGTCCTCCACCGCCTGCTCGGCGAGGATCGGCCCACCGGCGGCGATCCGGCCCAGCATCGGCACGTACGCCGGGGTGGGGCGTTGGGCGCGGCTCAGCTCGTCGTCGGCGTCACCGCCGGGGGCGCGCACGTCCACCGCCCGGGGCCGGTTGGGGTCGCGCCGCAGGAAGCCCTTCTTCTCCAGCTCCTTGAGCTGGTAGGCGACGCTCGACGGGGAGACCAGGCCGACGGCCTCACCGATCTCGCGGACGCTCGGCGGGTAGCCGTGCCGCTCCACCCAGCTGCGGATGAACTCCAGGATGCGGCGCTGCCGGGCGGTCAGGTCGGTGGCGGTCGGGTCGGGGAAGCCGCTGACCACCGGCGTGACCGGGCGGACGGCCGGCTGCCCGGTACGGCTGCGGGCGGCGCGGGGACGCCGACTGGCCGGGGAACCCGCCTCGGCGATCGGCTGCGGGTTCTTCTGCCGGCTGGCCCGGTCCTCGGTCACGTCCGTCCTCCCTGGTCGGCGCTGGGTGCCTTGGCGGCTCGTGGTGCGTGCGGGGGTGTCGCGGTGCCGGTCCGACGTGGTGCGCCGTGCCCGGTCGTTCATGACCGTATAGGTGAGATCGGTCATTTTCAAACATCTGTACGACGCAACTCGGCGTGTCGGGTGGAAATCCTGGCCTTTCGTACGCCTGTTCTGGTAGATGGTACGTCCCCGTCGGGCCGGTGTGCGGTGGGTCGCCGGTCGGGCCCGGTCCTCCGTCCGGGGGGCCTGTCCGGGTGGCCGGTAACCTCCCGTGGGCCTGGTCGGTTGCACTCAGCGTGCCCCCGGGGCGACGGGTCGCGGCCCGGGGTCGCCGGTGACGCGCCGGACACGCCGGCAACTTGACCCGACCCCATCGGCGGCCTACGGTCGACCCCTAGATGTAGTAGTCACACGGGCGTAAGTTGCCCACAGGTTGGGTTCGACTACCCACCGCACTCCCGTATCGTCGACCACGGCGACGGCCGGCGAAGCCGGCTCCGCCGGGCCGACGCGTGCCCGGAGGTGGGCGGGCGGCCCCCGGTCGATCAAGGAGGTCAGGCGATGCGGTGCCCGTACTGCCGGCACGCCGACTCCCGGGTGGTCGACTCGCGTGAGGCCGACGACGGTCAGCTGATCCGTCGTCGGCGTTCCTGCCCGGAATGCGGCAAACGGTTCACCACGGTCGAGGAGGCCGTGCTCGCGGTGGTCAAGCGCAGCGGCGTGACCGAGCCGTTCAGCCGGACCAAGATCATCGGTGGGGTGCGCAAGGCGTGCCAGGGGCGGCCGGTCGACGAGGACTCCATCGCCCTGCTGGCCCAGAAGGTCGAGGAGACCGTCCGGGCCAAGGGCGCGGCTGAACTGCCGAGCCACGACGTGGGGCTGGCGATCCTGGGCCCACTGCGCGACCTGGACGAGGTGGCCTACCTGCGCTTCGCCAGCGTCTACCGCTCGTTCGACTCGCTCGCCGACTTCGAACGGGAGATCGAGACGCTGCGGGCCGCCGCACAGGCCCGCGTCGACGCGGCCGAGGCCGCCGACCGTACCGACTGAGTCTTTTCCGACAGCAACGACGTGGATTCTGACAGTGACGACGCGTGGCGGGTGGCCGCGCAGACGAGGGGGCCGATGAGATGGCGGGGGACGGCGTGACAACAAGCCGGTCGCGGGCGGCGAAGAACGGCGCGGTGACGGGGCTCAAGGTGCAGCGGGTCTGGACGACCGAGGGCGTGCACCCGTACGACGAGGTGGCGTGGGAGCGCCGCGACGTCGTCATGACCAACTGGCGGGACGGCTCGATCAACTTCGAGCAGCGCGGGGTGGAGTTCCCCGAGTCGTGGAGCGTCAACGCGGCCAACATCGTCACCACCAAGTACTTCCGGGGCGCGGTGGGCACCCCGGAGCGGGAGTGGTCGCTGCGGCAGCTCATCGACCGGGTGGTCCAGACCTACCGGGCCGCCGGTGAGCAGCACGGCTACTTCGCCAACCCGGCCGACGCGGAGGTCTTCGCGCACGAGCTGACCTGGATGCTGCTGCACCAGGTGTTCAGCTTCAACTCGCCGGTCTGGTTCAACGTCGGCACCCCGTCGCCGGCCCAGGTGAGCGCGTGCTTCATCCTCGCCGTCGACGACTCGATGGACTCCATCCTGGACTGGTACAAGGAGGAGGGGCTGATCTTCAAGGGCGGCTCCGGCTCCGGGGTCAACCTGTCCCGCATCCGGTCCTCCCGGGAACTGCTCTCCTCCGGCGGCACCGCCTCCGGCCCGGTCAGCTTCATGCGTGGCGCGGACGCCAGCGCCGGGACGATCAAGTCCGGCGGCGCCACCCGGCGCGCGGCCAAGATGGTCATCCTCGACGTCGACCACCCGGACATCGAGGAGTTCGTCACCACCAAGGCGCGCGAGGAGGACAAGATCCGCGCGCTGCGGGACGCCGGCTTCGACATGGACCTCGGCGGCAACGACATCGTCAGCGTCCAGTACCAGAACGCCAACAACTCCGTCCGGGTCTCCGACGAGTTCATGGCGGCGGTGGAGAACGGCGGCGGCTTCGACCTGCGGGGCCGGCTCGACGGGCAGACCATCGAGACCGTCGACGCGCAGAAGCTGTTCCGTACCATCGCCCAGGCCGCCTGGGAGTGCGCCGACCCGGGCCTGCAGTACGACGACACCATCAACGACTGGCACACCTGCCCGGAGACCGGCCGGATCACCGCGTCGAACCCGTGCTCGGAGTACCTGCACCTGGACAACTCCTCGTGCAACCTGGCCTCGCTCAACCTGATGAAGTTCCTCCGCGCCGACGGCGGCTTCGAGGTGGAGAAGTTCGTCCGGTCGGTCGAGTTCGTCATCACCGCGATGGACATCTCGATCTGCTTCGCCGACTTCCCGACCGAGAAGATCGGCGAGACCACCCGCGCCTACCGGCAGCTCGGCATCGGCTACGCCAACCTCGGCGCGCTGCTGATGGCCTCCGGCCTGCCGTACGACTCGGAGCAGGGCCGGTCGGTGGCCGCGGCGATCACCTCGCTGATGACCGGCACCGCGTACCGCCGTTCGGCCGAGCTGGCCGGCATCGTCGGCGCGTACGACGGCTACGCCCGTAACGCCGAGCCGCACAAGCGGGTCATGCGCAAGCACGCCGCCGCCAACGACGCCATCAAGCCGGCCGGCACCGTCGCCACCGCCGTCCAGCGGGAGGCCACCCGGCAGTGGACCGAGGGCAACAAGGTCGGCGACCGCAACGGCTGGCGCAACGCGCAGGCCAGTGTGCTCGCCCCGACCGGCACCATCGGCCTGATGATGGACTGCGACACCACGGGGGTCGAGCCCGACCTGGCGCTGGTGAAGTTCAAGAAGCTGGTCGGCGGCGGCTCGATGCAGATCGTCAACCAGACCGTGCCGCGCGCCCTGCGCAGCCTCGGCTACCCGGAGGAGCAGGTCGAGGCGATCGTCGAGCACATCGCCGACCACGGGCACGTGGTGGACGCCCCCGGCCTCAAGCCGGAGCACTACCCGGTCTTCGACTGCGCGATGGGCGAGCGGTCGATCGCCCCGATGGGGCACGTGCGGATGATGGCGGCCGTCCAGCCGTTCATCTCCGGGGCCATCTCCAAGACGGTCAACATGCCGGAGCAGGCCACCGTCGCCGACGTCGAGAAGATCTACTTCGAGGGCTGGAAGCTCGGCCTGAAGGCGCTGGCGATCTACCGGGACAACTGCAAGGTGGGCCAGCCGCTGTCGGTGGCCAAGCCCAACAAGGGCACCGCCGAGACGGGGACCCCGGCCGCCGAGGTCGAGAAGGCCGTGGAGAAGGTCGTCGAGTACCGCCCGGTGCGCAAGCGGCTGCCGAAGAAGCGCCCCTCGCAGACGGTCTCCTTCTCGGTCGGCGGCGCGGAGGGCTACCTCACCGCCTCGTCCTACCCGGACGACGGCCTCGGCGAGGTCTTCCTCAAGATGTCCAAGCAGGGCTCCACCCTGGCCGGGGTGATGGACGCCTTCTCGGTGGCGATCTCCATCGGCCTCCAGTACGGCGTCCCGCTGGAGACGTACGTCAGCAAGTTCACCAACATGCGCTTCGAGCCGGCGGGCATGACCGACGACCCGGACGTGCGGATGGCCGCCTCGGTGATGGACTACATCTTCCGTCGCCTGGCGCTGGACTTCCTGCCCTACGAGCGCCGCGCCGAGCTGGGCATCTTCACCGCCAAGGAGCGGGCCGCGCAGTTGCGGGCCGAGGCCGAGGCGGAGGCCAGCGGCGCGGACCTGACGGCGATGGCGTCCTCCGCCCCGGTCGAGGCGACCGAGCCGAAGACCGGCCCGGTGGCCCAGCCGGCCCAGGAGTTGGCCGAGGTGGCCGCCGCCAAGCCGGCGCCCGCCGTGGGTTCCTCCACCGAGCTGCTGGAGGCCGTGATCGGCAAGGCCGCCGACGCGCCGCTCTGCTTCACCTGCGGTACGAAGATGCGTCCGGCCGGTAGCTGCTACGTCTGCGAGGGCTGCGGCTCCACCAGCGGTTGCAGCTGACGTACGCGTCGAACGGGCGGGCCGGCACTCGGGTGCCGGCCCGCCCGTTGCTCGACTCCAGTGGGCCGATACGGCGGTATCGATCCGACGTGGATACCGCCATATCGGCCCACTGATGAGCGGGGCGGCGGGGATGATCGGGGCATGACCACCGCCGACCGGTACGTCGAGTTCGCCACCCGGGAGGCGCACGGCGTCTCCCCGGCCTACGAACGGCTGGCCCACGCGGTGGCCCGCGACGACGAACTGCTCGCCCTGCTGGACGACCTGCCGCCGGCCAGGCGGCAGCCGCAACTGCTGCTCGGCGTGGTCCGCTGGCTCGGTGGCCCGGTCGACGACCCGGTCGCCTTCCGCGCCCACACCCTGGCGCACTGGCCCGCCGTCCGGGCCGCGATGCTCACCCGGACGGTGCAGACCAACGAGGCCGGACGCTGCGCGGCGCTGCTGCCGGTGCTGGCCGCCCTGCCGCAGCCGCTGGCGCTGCTGGAGGTCGGCGCGTCCGCCGGCCTCTGCCTCTATCCCGACCGGTACGCCTACCGCTACGGCGACCACCTGCTCGGCGCGGACGAGCCGGTCCTCGACTGCACGCTGACCGGGACCGAGCCGCCGACCACCCGCCCCGAGGTGGCGTGGCGGGCCGGCCTGGACCTGAACCCGCTCGACGTCACCGCCCCGGCCGACGTGGCCTGGCTCGACGCGCTGATCTGGCCGGAGCACACCCACCGCCGGACCCGGCTACGGGCGGCAGCGGCGGTGGCCGCCGCCGACCCGCCGGAACTGGTCCGTGGCGACCTGGTGGACGACCTGCCGGCGCTGGCCGCGCGGGCACCGGCCGGCGCGACGCTGGTGGTCCTGCACACCTCCGTGCTCTACCAGGTGCCGCCGGCACGCCGGGCGGCCTTCGTCGCGCTGGTCCGCGCCCTGCCCGGCCACTGGGTGTCCGCCGAGGCGGCCGACGTGCTGGCGCACCCCGGGCTGCCGGCACCGCCGGACGGGGCGTTGTACAACGTGCTCGCCCTCGACGGGACGCCGCTGGCCTGGATCCGTTCGCACGGCCAGGAGGCACACTGGTTCGGCTGAACCTGGGGTGACCGGGCAGCCGGGCAACCAGACGACCGGGCGACGGGGTGGGCGGGCGGTCGAGCGCCGGTGACCGGCCCGATCCGGCGGGGACGTGACCCGGGCCATGACGCTCCGTGAGCGTTACGGGACAGCGGTTGACATCGATCATCACTAGGCTGGGGTGCCGACGACTCCGGTGAGGTGTCATGGCGAAGCCGTCGCTGCCCCGTCCCGCCCTGTTCAGCCGCGCCCGGTCGGTCCGGAGGATCGTCGCCGTCGTCGCTCCGCTCGGCTGGGGTCTGCTGGTCGGCTGGTGGACCCCGCGTGGTCCCGGCACCACCGCCGAGGCCGTGACGTCGATCCTGGTCAGTCTCGCGGTCGGCGGGCTTGCCGTTGCTGGTCGGCGCGGCGTACGGCGCGGGCCTGGCGCGACGGGCCGCCCCGACGGCGGGCCGCCGTCCGGTGTGGACCTGGCTGGGGCGGGCCGGGGTGGGCCTGCTCACCGCGTTGGTCGCCCTGGTGACGGTCGCAGTGGCGCTGCCGGCCGCAACCGCCGCCGTGCCGGGTGGGATCGCCGAGCTGACCACGGTGCGTGGCGGCGGCGACCGGGAGTTGGGGGTGCTGCTGCGGGGAGCCGACCGGCAGGCCCCGGTGCTGCTCTTCCTGCCCGGTGGGCCGGGCAGTTCCGAGGTGGGGGCGGTCCGGCGGCACCTCGCCGGGCTGGAACGGCAGTTCGTGGTGGCTACCGTGGACCGGCGGGGCGCGGCACGGTCGTGGGCGGCATTCCCGCCCTCCTCGTCGTTGACCCTCGACAGCGAGGTCGCCGATCTGCTCGCCGTCGCCGACCGGCTGCGGCAGCGCTTCGGCCGGCCGGACGTCTACCTGGTGGCGCACTCCGGGGGGACGCTGGTCGCCGCCGTCGCCGTGCAGCGCCGCCCGGAGCTGTTCCGGGCGTACGTCGGGGTCGGCCAGGCGGTCGACCTGCGGGCCGCCGACCGCAGCCAGTACGCCGACACCCTCGCCTGGGCGCGCCGGAGCGGACGGGCCGATCTGGTGCGGCAGCTGACCGACCTGGGACCGCCGCCGTATCCGGACATGTACCACTACGAGCCGTTGCTGGCCAACGAGGCAGCCGCCTTCGACTTCGACCGCACCGGCAACCACGAGGGCCGGGGCGGGACGGGGGAGAACCTGGGCGTCGCCGAGTACACCCTGCTGGAGAAGGTGCACGTGCTCGGCGGCAGCCTGGACGGCTGGGACGTGCTCTACCCGAAGGTCCAGCAGGTCGACCTGCGTGCCCGGGTGCGGCAGCTCGCGGTGCCGGTCTATCTGGTCGACGGCGCGCACGAGGTGCCGGGCCGTCTTGCCCTGACCGGCCAGTGGTACGCCCAGCTCCAGGCCCCGCACAAGGAGCACGTGGTGCTGGACGCCGCCGGCCACCGGTCGCTCTACCAGCGGCCCGGTCCCTTCGTCGACCTGCTGACCCGGGTCCGCGCCGAGACCGCCGGCCCGGGAGGGTGAGCCCGCCGGGTCCGTAGACTCGTCGTGGTGAGTGGGGAGCGACGTCCGTTGGCGGACCGGCCGTTGACCGAGCCGCACCCGTCCCGGCTGCCGTCGGAGCGCCCCGACTGGGCGCTGATCCTCGCCGCGCACGCCGCCGCGCTCGCCGCCGGGGAGGCCGGCTATCCCGACCCGGACACCGGCCTGTTCGTCCTCACCGCCGGTTTCCTGGCCCGGCGCGGCATCTGCTGCGGGCGCGGCTGCCGGCACTGCCCGTACGTCGACGACTGATTCGGCTGCCCCGGCCGCCCGGCGACCTGGATCGGGGCGGACCGGCGGGGGATCGGTGACCGAGCTGACCCGGTCCGAACAGGAGGGGCGGGTCTTCCGTCCGGCAACGCCAACCCGTACGGTTTCCGACGGACACCGGCGGGTTTCCCGTCGACGATCGCGGAGGTGTGCCCGTGCACGGGCGGATCTGGCTGGCCGGCGTGGGCGTGCTGCTGACCACGGGCTGTGGTGCGTCGGAGGTCGAGCCGGTGCGGCTGCCCGCCGGGGAACCGGTCACCGTGGAGGTGGGTGCCGCCTCGTCCGGCGGCGCGTGCCGGCTGCTCGACTTCGCGGTGATCGAGGAACACACCGAGGTCCGCTTCGACGTGGCCGCCGCCAGCGAGCGCGGCGACACCCGGACCTGCGTGGTGCGGGCCACCGACGCGACCTGGCCGGAGTTGACCCTGACGGTCACCGACACCTCGATCGACGTGCCCACCTTCACCGCCGACGTGCTGCCCGCCGGGGCGAAGAAGGTGTCGAAGCTGGGCCAGGCCGCCTACCGCCGGACGGGCGCGAAGACCAGCGGGCGCGGCCCGACGGCCGAGGTGGGCTGGCTCGCCACCGAGGACCGGTTGGCCACGCTCCGCTGGACCTGCCGGCCGGGCGACGACCGGGCGACCGCCGGCGAGGTGGCCGACCACCTCGTCGACCTGGCCAGGACGCTCGACACCCGGTCGCTGTGACGCCCGGTCGCTGTGACGCCCGGTCGCTGTGACAGCCGGTCGTGGTGACAGCCGGGCCGCCGCCGGAGGCGGTCAGTGGGCGGCGACGAAGACCCGGGAGGCGACCTCGCGGGGCAGCCGGACCCGTTCGCCGGAGCGGTCGATGAACACCCCGTCGCGTTCCTGAGCGACGGTGACCGTGGCACCCGGGTCCACCCCGGCGGCGTGTAGTTGCCGCAGCACGTCGGCGTCGGTCTGGACGCTCTCGCAGATCCGCCGGACCACCACCTGCCCGGTCAGCCCGGGGAAGGCGAGGTTGCGTTCACCCTCGACCGGCTCGCTGGCCCCGGCCTGCGGTGAACCCAGCTCCTCAAGCCCCGGGATCGGGTTGCCGTACGGCGAGCGGGTGGGGCGGTTGAGCAGGTCGTACACCCGCTTCTCGACCGCGTCGCTCATCACGTGCTCCCACCGGCAGGCCTCCTCGTGGGCCTCCTCGTAGGGCATCCCGATCACGTTGACCAGCAGCAGCTCGGCGAGCCGGTGCTTGCGCATCACCGACACGGCGCTGCCCCGGCCCAGCTCGGTGAGCGCCAGGTGCCGGTCGCCCTCGACGGTGAGCAGTCCGTCGCGTTCCATCCGGGCCACGGTCTGGCTGACGGTCGGTCCGCTCTGCCGTAACCGCTCGGCGATCCGGGCACGCAGCGGCGGCACCCCCTCCTCTTCGAGTTCGAGGATGGTGCGCAGGTACATCTCGGTCGTGTCGACCAGGTCATGCTTCACGTCAGCGGCCTCCCGGTGGTCGATGCTACCCCGGCGCGCGAAGATCGACCTGCGCCGAAACGCGAGGTCGGTGCCCCGATGGTGTTGACTGGACCGCATGTCCGGTACCGATGACCCCCTGATCGAGCCGGACCGGCTCGCCGCCGAGCTGGCCCGGCCCGACGCACCGACCCTGCTGGACGTCCGCTGGCGGCTGGCCGGCCCGCCGGGCCGCGCGGACTACGTGGCCGGGCACCTGCCCGGCGCGGTCTTCGTCGACCTGGACACCGACCTGTGCGGTCCGCCCGGCGCGGCGGGCCGGCACCCGCTGCCCGACCCGGCCGCCCTCCAGGCCGCGCTGCGGGCCGCCGGCGTGCGCACCGGTCACCCCGTGGTGGTGTACGACGACGGCGACGGCCTGGCCGCCGCCCGTGCCTGGTGGACGCTGCGCTGGGCCGGGCACCGGCCGGTGCGGGTGCTGGCCGGTGGCTGGGCGGCCTGGTGTTCCGCCGGGCTGCCGCACACCGTCGAGGTGCCCACCGTCACGCCCGGTGACGTGACCGTCCGGCCGGGCGCGCTGCCGGTGCTGGACGCCGACGCGGCGGCGGCCCTCGCGGCGGCCGACGACGGGGTGCTGATCGACGTGCGGGCCGCGCCCCGCTACCGGGGTGAGACCGAGCCGATCGACCCGGTCGCCGGGCACGTGCCGGGCGCGGTGAACCTGCCCGCCCCCGGGTACGTCACCGAGGGGCACTACCCGGCCGCCGACGTGCTGCGGGACCGGTTCGCCGCGGTGGGGGTGCACGCCGACGGGCCGGTGGGGGCGTACTGCGGGTCGGGGGTGACCGCCGCGCAGGCGGTGCTGGCGTTGCACCTGGCGGGCCGGCCGGACGCCGCGCTCTACGTCGGATCGTGGAGCGGATGGGTCGCCGACGGGTCCCGGCCGGTGGCGACCGGCCCGACACCCGGCGGCTGACCTGCACGTGTGGTGGGCGGGCGGTGACCGTCGTGCGACGATGACCCCATGTCGGACGACACGCTGGTGGTGTGGGACGAGTCCCTGCTCGACTACGACATGGGGGAGCACCCCTTGGACCCGGTCCGGGTCGAGCTGACCGTGGCGCTGGCCCGGGAGCTGGGCGTCCTGGACCGGCCCGGGGTGCGGCTGGTCGAACCCGAGCCGGCCGACGACGCGACGCTGACCCGGGTGCACCGGCCCGACTACCTGGACGCGGTCCGGGCCGCCCCCCGCGATCCGCTCTTCGCCGGGTACGGACTGGGCACCTCGGACAATCCGGTCTTCGACGGGATGCACGAGTCCAGCGCGCTGATCGCGGGGGCGAGTGTGGCCGCCGCCGAGGCGGTCTGGCGGGGCGAGGCCCGCCGTGCGGTCAACGTGGCCGGTGGGCTGCACCACGCGATGCCCGACCGGGCCGCCGGGTTCTGCGTCTACAACGACCCGGCGGTGGCCATCGCCCGCCTGCTCGACCTGGGTGCCGAGCGGGTCGCGTACGTCGACGTGGACGTGCACCACGGCGACGGCGTGCAGGAGGTCTTCTACCGGGACCCCCGGGTGCTCACGGTGAGCCTGCACGAGACCCCGCTCGCGCTCTTCCCCGGCACCGGGTTCCCCGACGAGACCGGCGGGCCGGGGGCGCAGGGCAGCGCGGTCAACCTGCCGCTGCCGCCGGGCACCGACGACGCCGGCTGGCAACGCGCCTTCCACGCGGTCGTGCCCTCGGTGCTGCGGGCGTTCCGGCCGCAGATCCTGCTCACCCAGTGCGGCGCCGACGGGCACCGGCTCGACCCGCTGGCCGACCTGCACCTGTCGGTGGACGGGCAGCGCGCCACCTACCTGGCGTTGCGGGCGCTCGCCGACGAGTTGTGCGACGGCCGCTGGGTGGCCACCGGCGGCGGCGGGTACGCCCTGGTGGAGGTGGTGCCCCGGGCCTGGACCCACCTGCTGGCGGTGGCCACCGGCGACCCGCTCGACCCGGCCACCCTCACCCCGCCCGGCTGGCGCACGCTGGCCGCCCACCGGCGGCCCGGCCGGGACGTACCGCTGCGGATGACCGACGACGTCGACCCGGAACACCGGCCGTGGCAGCCGACCGGGGAGCCGAACTCGGTGGACCGGGCCGTGGCGGCCACCCGCAAGGCGGTGTTCCCGCTGCTCGGGCTGGACCCGTACGACCCGCGCGACTGAGCCGGGACCTGGGGAGGGACCGGTGACCACTGTCGACCAACCGGTGGACGTGCTGCTCAGCGACGGCAGCACCGTCGGGCTGCGACCGATCCGGCCGCAGGACGCCCCGGAGATCGTCGCCATGCACGGGCGGTTCTCGGAACGCACCCGCTACCTGCGTTACTTCTCGCCGTACCCGCGCATTCCGGAACGGGACCTGCACCGGTTCGTCACCGTCGACCACCGGGACCGGGAGGCGTTCGTGGTGCTGGCCGGCGACCGGATCGTCGCCGTCGGCCGGTACGAGCGGCTGGGGCCGGCGGCCCCCGAGGCCGAGGTGGCGTTCGTGGTGGAGGACGCCTACCAGGGCCGGGGGATTGGTTCGGTGCTGCTGGAGCACCTGGCCGACGCGGCCCGCCGGGCCGGCATCGGGCACTTCGTCGCCGAGGTGCTGCCCACCAACGGGGCGATGCTGCGGGTCTTCGCCGACTTCGGCTACCAGGTGCAACGCCAGTTCGCCGACGGGGTGGTGCACCTGACCTTCCCGATCGCGCCGACCGAGGCGACCCTGGCGGTGCAGCGGGGCCGGGAACACCGCACCGAGGCCCGGTCCATCGCCCGGCTGCTCGCCCCGCGCGGGGTGGCCGTCTACGGGGCCAGCGCCACCGGTCAGGGCGTCGGCGCGGCGCTGCTCGGGCACCTGCGTGACGGCGGGTACCCGGGGGCGATCGTGCCGGTGCACCCGGGGGCGCGCACGGTGGCGGGGCTGCCCGCGTACCCGTCGGCGGCCGACGCGGGGGTGGCCGTCGACCTGGCGGTCGTCGCGGTGCCCCCCGACGCGGCGGCCGGGGTGGTGGCCGACGCCGCCGCGGCCGGCGCGCACGGCCTGGTGGTCATCTCCGCCGGCTTCGCCGAGGCCGGTCCGGCCGGCGCGGCGGCCCAGCGGTCCCTGGTCCGGGCGGCACACGCCGCCGGCATGCGGGTCGTCGGCCCGAACTGTCTGGGGGTGGCGAACACCGACGAGCGGGTACGCCTCAACGCCACCCTGGCCCCGGTGCTGCCGGCCCCCGGCCGGGTGGGTTTCTTCAGCCAGTCCGGCGCGTTCGGGGTGGCGCTGCTGGCGCAGGCGCAGCGTCGCGGGCTGGGCCTGTCGAGTTTCGTGTCGGCCGGCAACCGGGCCGACGTGTCCGGCAACGACCTGCTCCAGTACTGGCAGGACGATCCGGGCACCGACGTGATCCTGCTCTACCTGGAGACCTTCGGCAATCCGCGCAAGTTCGCCCGGCTGGCCCGCCGGATCGGCCGGGACAAGCCGGTGGTGGCGCTGGCCTCGCTGGCCCGCCCGGCCGGCCCGGCGCTGGACGAGGCCGCCGTCAGCGCGCTGTTCGCCCAGTCCGGGGTGATCCGGGTGGACACCGTCGCCGAGCTGCTCGACGTCGGGGTGTTGCTGGCGCACCAGCCGCTGCCCGCCGGGGACCGGGTCGCGGTGGTGGGCAACTCGTCGGCGCTGACCGGGCTGGCCGCCGCCGCCTGCGGCGGGCAGGGCCTCACCGTGGCCGACGGCTACCCCCGCGACGTCGGCCCGCACGCCGGTGTCGCCGAGTTCACCGCCGCGTTGGCCGGGGCCGCCGCCGACGACCGGGTGGACGCGCTGGTCGCGGTCTTCGCACCGCCGCTGCCGGGGCAGCTCACCGTCGAGGAGGCGGACTTCACCGCCGCCCTGCCGGCGACACTGGCCGGTGGCAAGCCGACCGTGGTGACGTTCCTCGCCGGGCGGGTGCCGGCGGGGCTGCCCGCGTACCCGAGCGTGGAGGAGGCGGTGCGGGCGCTGGGCCGGGTCGGCCGGTACGCCGGGTGGCTGCGGCGGGACCCGGGCACGGTGCCGGAGCTGTCCGGGGTGGACCGGGCCGCCGGGCGGGCCGCGTTGCGTGGTGACGCCGCCGACCCGGTGGCGCTGCTTGCCGCGTACGGCGTCGAGGTGGTCGGGTCGGTGCCCGCCGGCAGCGTCGACGAGGCGCTCGCCGCCGCCGACCGCTGCGGGTGGCCGGTGGCGTTGAAGGCCGCCGCCCCCGGCCTGCGGCACCGCCTCGACCTGGGCGCCGTCCGCCTCGACCTGGCCGACCCGGTCGCCCTGCGCCGGGCGTACGCGGACCTGGCGGCCGGTTTCGGCGCGCAGGTGCTGGTCCAGCCGATGGTGCCGCCCGGGGTGGCCTGCGTGGTGGAGCTGCGGGAGGACCCGGCGTTCGGGCCGGTGGTCGGCTTCGGGCTGGGGGGCGTCGCCACCGAACTGCTCGGTGACCGGGCCTGGCGGGCGGTGCCGTTGACCGACCGGGACGCGGCCGAACTGGTCGACGAGCCCCGGGCGTCGCCGCTGCTGCGGGGGCACCGCGGTGCCGCCCCGGTGGACCGGGCGGCCCTGGCCGACCTGCTGCTGCGGGTGGGGCGGCTCGCCGACGAGCAGCCCCGGGTGCGGTCGCTCACCCTCAACCCGGTGCTGGCCCGCCCGGACGGCGTGTCGGTGCTGCACGCGGCGGTGGGGGTCGGCACGGCCGGGGCCCGCCCCGACACCGGCCCGCGCCGGCTCTGACCTGCCGCCCCAGGCCCGGCGGTGACGGGTCCGGACGGCGGTCAGGCCCCCGGCGAACCGCCGGGGGCCTGACCGCGAACCGTTCCGCTCAGCAGGCGTACGCCTCCAGCCGCTGCGCCCGCTCCGGGTCGCGCAGCTTGAGCAGGGTGACCTTCTCGATCTGCCGGATGCGCTCCCGGGACAGGCCGAACTCCTTGCCCACCTCGTCGAGGGTGCGCTGCCGGCCGTCGTCGAGGCCGAACCGGAGCCGGATCACCGCCTGCTCCCGCTGGGAGAGGGTGGCGAGCACGATGCGTACCTCGTTGCGCAGTTCGCCGTTGGCGGCGGCGTCACCCGGCTCGGTGCGCGGGTCCACCGAGGCGACGAAGTCACCGAGGGCGCTCTCGCCGTCCTCGCCGACGGCCTGGTCGAGGCTGACCGGCTCCCGGTCGTACGAGATCAGCTCGATGACCTGGAACTCGGGGATCTCCATCGCCCGCGCCACCTCGGACACGATCGGCTCGCGGCCCAGCGTGACCGACAGCTCCCGGCGGACCCGGACCATCCGGTTGACCTGCTCGACCATGTGCACCGGGATGCGGATCGTGCGGGCCTGGTCGGCCATCGCCCGGGTGATCGCCTGCCGGATCCACCAGGTGGCGTACGTGGAGAACTTGTAACCCTTCGCGTAGTCGAACTTCTCGACCGCGCGGATCAGGCCGAGGTTGCCCTCCTGGATCAGGTCGAGGAAGGCCATCCCCCGCCCGGTGTACCGCTTGGCGATGCTGACCACCAGTCGCAGGTTCGCCTCCAGCAGGTGGTCCTTGGCGGCGCGACCCTCCCGGGCGATCAGCGCGAGGTCGGCGTGCAGATCGCCGGAGACGGGGATGCACGTCGACAGCTTCTCCTCGGCGAACAGCCCGGCCTCGATCCGCTTGGCCAGCTCCACCTCCTGGGCCGCGGTGAGCAGCTTGGTCCGGCCGATGCCGTTGAGGTAGGCCCGGACCAGGTCGGTGGAGACCCCGCGCTCGTCGGTGGCGTCGAGGTCGGTGAGGGCTTCGGTGCCGTGCTCGGCGTCGATGGTGGTGGCCGGGCGCGTCTTGTTATCGATCATCTGCAGGGCCATCTCTGTGTCTCCCCGTGTCCGCTTTCGTGTCGCGTACCGGCGCCATCGGCCCCGGTGACGAACAGCTTTCCAACCGGGACGTGAAACGGGGGTGAGGCGATCGGGGAACCGACAGCAATCCGGTCGGATGCGGGGTGTGCCGTGCCGGTCTTGCCGGGTCCGGCTACCGTGCCAGCGGTCGACCATCCTGGTCGGCCCTGAACAGGCAATGGAGGACGTGGTGGTCTTCAAGCGGCTCATGCAGTCGATGGGGGTGGGCGGTCCGTCGGTGGAGACCGTGCTCGCCAACCCGAACTGCCGTCCGGGCGGGGTGCTGGAGGGTCGGGTGCACGTGGCCGGCGGCGACCACGCCACCGACATCGAGTACGTGGCGCTCGGTCTGGTCACCCGGGTCGAGGTGGAGGGCGCGGACTCCGAGTACGAGACGACCCAGGAGTTCGCCCGCCAGCAGGTCACCGGCCCGTTCCGGCTGGAGGCGGGCCAGCGGTACGACATCCCGTTCCGGTTCGCCGTGCCGTGGGAGACCCCGCTGACCGACCTGTACGGCCACCGGCTGCACGGGATGACGATGGGGCTGCGTACCGAGCTGGAGGTGGCCCGCGCGGTCGACAAGGGTGACCTGGACGCGGTGTCGGTGCATCCGCTGCCGGCCCAGGAGCGGCTGCTGGAGGCGCTGCTGCGGCTGGGCTTCCGGTTCGCCCGCGCCGACGTCGAGCGCGGCCACATCTACGGCGTACGGCAGAGCCTGCCGTTCTACCAGGAGATCGAGTTCTACCCCGCGCCGCAGTACGCCGGGGCGATCAACCAGCTGGAGGTCACCTTCGTCACCGACCCGCACCAGGTGCAGGTGGTGCTGGAGCTGGACAAGCGCGGCGGCCTGTTCACCGAGGGCCGGGACACCTTCGGCCGGTTCACCGTCGACCACGCCAACGCCGACCGCACCGACTGGGCCGCCCAACTCGACGGCTGGCTCCGCCAGTCCCTCCAACGCCGGGGCCTCTTCTCCTGACCCGACCCGGCTGCTCCTGACCTGACCCGGCCCCGCCCACCTGCCCCCCGCTCTGCCTGCTTCGCCCCGCTCGCCCTGCCCCGCCCCGCCTCGCCCCGGTGATCAAGAGGTTTGCGTCAACTGATCAAGAGGTTTGTGTCAACTTCGATCTTCAGGATGACGTGAACCTCTTGATCACCGGCACTGACGCGGGGGCGAGCGGGGCGTGGGCGTGGGGAGGGGGTGGTCAGAGGTCCAGGAGGAGGGTGCGGGGGCCGGTGTTGATGCTCTCGACGAGCATGTGGGCGCGGAAACGGCCCGTCTCGACCGTCGCGCCCCGGGCGCGTAGCGCCTCGACCACGGCGGTGACCAGTGGTTCGGCCACCTCGGCGGGGGCGGCGGCGGTCCAGCTCGGCCGGCGGCCCCTGCGGGTGTCGCCGTAGAGGGTGAACTGGCTGACCAGCAGGATCGGGGCACCGGTGTCGGCGGCGCTGCGCTCGTCGTCGAGGATGCGCAGCTCGTGCACCTTGCGGGCCATCGTCGCGGCCAGCTCGGGGGTGTCGGTGTGGGTGACCCCGAGCAGCACCAGCAGGCCGTCGGTGACCGCGCCGACCACCTCCCCGTCGACGGTCACACTGGCCCGGCCGACGGTCTGCACCACCGCCCGCATCAGTCGGTCACCGGCTCGACGATGCCCCGCTCGACCAGGTGCGCCACGATCGGTCCGGCCGCCTCGGCCAGCTCGTCGGTGGTGACGTCGTGCGCGGCGGCGAGCAGGGCGAGCTGGTCACGCAGCGGCAGCCGTCCGTCGCAGCCGCCGACCAGGGCCAGCACCAGCGGGTCGATCTCCTCGCTCCAGCGCAGCCCGTGCGGCATCGTCAGGACCTGCCGGTCCACCGCCCAGCCCTCGTCGCCGATCGTCGCCTCCTGCCGCAGTTGCAGCCCCGGGGCGGCCCGGAAACGCGCGGCGAGCAGCCCGTCGACGCCCCCGTCCCGGATGAGGTCCTGCCGGTCGAACCAGGCGGCGACCTGGTCGCCCAGGGGGGCCTCGACCCGCTGGCGCAGATCCTCCACCCGGACGACGGGATCGTCGTGCCCGCCCCGGCGCAGCGAGACGATGCCGAACCCGACCGCCTCGATCTTGTGCGCGTCGAACCAGTCCAGCCAGGCCGCCGCCCGGTGCGGGTCGGTCGCCTCGCCGACGTCGGCCAGCCACAGGTTGACGTACGCCATCGGGTCGGCGACCTCGCGTTGGATCACCCAGGCGTCCAGGCCGGTGCCGGCGAACCAGCCGGTCACCCGCTCGGCCCAGTCCTCCCCGGCGACGTGCACCCAGTTGGCCAGGTACTGCATGGTACCGCCCTCGGTGAGCAGACCCGGGGCGGCGGCGGCCAGTTCCGCGCCGATCGCGTCGCCGACCCGGCCGGAGTCCCGGTAGACGTGGGTGGTGGTGCCCGGCCCGACCACGAACGGCGGGTTGCTGACCACCAGGTCGAACCGGCGTCCGGCCACCGGGGCGACCAGGTCGCCGCGCAGCAGTTCCCAGTCCTGCCCGTTGAGGGCGGCGGTGGTGGCGGCGAACCGCAGTGCCCGTTGCGACACGTCGGTGGCGGTGACCTGCCGGGCCCGGGTGGCCAGGTGCAGGGCCTGCACACCGGAGCCGGTGCCGAGGTCCAGCGCGGTGTCCACCGGGCGGCGGACGGTCGCCCCGATCAGGGTCTGGGTGGCCCCGCCGATGCCGAGCACGTGTTCGCTGGGCAGTGGCCGACCCGGGCGGGCGCTGGCCGGCACGTCGGCGAGCACCCACCAGGTGTCCCCGTACGGCTCCAGGTCGATCCCGGCGCGCAGGCCGTCACCGTACGGTTCGACGAGGCCGGCGGCGACGGCCTCGGCGAGGTCGAGCGGGGCGAGCGCGGCGGCGACCGCCGATTCGGGTTCGGTCTGGTCGCAGACGAACACCCGGATCAGGGTGGCCAGCGGGTCGCGCTCCTCGGTGGCGCGCAGCGCGGCCCGGAAGTCGTTGCGGGCCACCCCGCCGGTGGCCTGCGGCCCGAGCCGGCCGGCGATGCCGTTGGCGGTGAAGTCGGCGTCGGTGAGCGCGGTGCGCAGCGCGTCGACGCCGGCGGGGGAGAGCAGCATGTCGTAACGGTCCACCTCGTCATCCTGCCTGGCCGGGGGCCGCCGGTGGCGGGCACCCGTTGACTTCCATAACGCCAGCTCAATCCCCCGGCCGTTATCTCTGTTACGTGCGTCGATGTCTCGTTAACATTCCCTCCAACATCCGTCGATGGGACGTTCGGACGGCCCCCGTCTGTCCGGACGTACCCGGTAGGGAGTTCAGACGATGTCCGACGTGTCCGTCCCCCGGCGTCGCGCGATCCGCGCGGTCGCCGTCGCGGCCGCCGCTGCCGCCCTCTCCGTCGCCGCGGGCGCCCCCGCCCTCGCCGCCCCCACCGGCCAGATCCGCTACGCCTCCGCCCCGGACGCGATCAGCGGCAGCTACCTGGTCGTGCTGAAGGGCGACGCCGTCGGCGCCGCCAACAGCCGCGCCGCCCGGACCGCCGTACCGGACCGGGCCGCCAGCCTCACCAAGCGGTACGGCGGCAACGTCGCCGACGTCTACAGCGCCGCGCTCACCGGATTCAGCGCGAAGATGAGCGCCAGCCAGGCCCGCCGGCTCGCCGCCGACCCGTCGGTGGCCTACGTCGAGCAGGACCGGGTGATGACCGTCCAGGCGACCCAGACCAACCCGCCCTCCTGGGGCCTGGACCGCATCGACCAGCGCAACCGCCCGCTGAACTCCAGCTACACCTACCCGAACACGGCCACCAACGTGCGGGCGTACATCATCGACACCGGCATCCGGACCACCCACACCGACTTCGGCGGCCGGGCCACCTGGGGCACCAACACGGTCGACTCCAACAACACCGACTGCAACGGCCACGGCACGCACGTCGCCGGCACCGTCGGCGGCACGAAGTACGGCGTCGCCAAGGGTGTCCGGCTGATCGCGGTGAAGGTGCTCAACTGCGCCGGCAGCGGCAGCACCACCGGCGTGATCAGCGGCGTCAACTGGGTGACCGCCAACGCGGTCAAGCCGGCGGTGGCCAACATGAGCCTCGGCGGCGGGGCCAGCACCACTCTCGACAACGCGGTGGCCAGCTCGATCAGCTCGGGCATCACGTACGCGCTGGCCGCCGGCAACTCCAACGCCAACGCCTGCAACTCGTCGCCTTCGCGGGTCGCCTCGGCGATCACCGTCGGTGCCACCACCAGCACCGACGCGCGGGCCTCCTACTCCAACTACGGCACCTGCGTCGACCTGTTCGCCCCCGGGTCGAGCATCACCTCGTCCTGGAACACCAACGACAGCGCCACCAACTCGATCAGCGGGACGTCGATGGCGTCCCCGCACGTCGCCGGTGCCGCCGCCCTGGTCCTGTCGGCCAACCCGTCCTACACCCCGGCCCAGGTCGCCAGCTACCTGACCAGCAACGCCACCCCCAACGTGGTGACCAGCCCCGGCTCGGGCTCGCCGAACCGGCTGCTCTTCGTCGTGAACTGACGCCTCACGACACCGACGGCCCGGTGGACACCCGTGTCCACCGGGCCGCGCCGCGTCCGGACGGTCCCGGTGCGGCGGGCCGGACCGGATGTCGGCCGGCCGGGCGGCCGGGGCGGGCAGGATGGGGGCATGACGCTCTCGTTGCCCATCGACGGCGAGGCCAACCGGCTGCTGGGGCGCAGCCCACTGGCCCTGCTGACCGGGATGCTCCTTGATCAACAAGTGCCGATGGAGAAGGCGTTCTCGTCGCCGTACGTGCTCGCCCAGCGGCTCGGGCACGACCCGGACGCCCGGGAACTGGCCGGCTACGACCCGGCGGAGCTGGTCGCGGTCTTCGCCCGGCCGCCCGCGCTGCACCGGTTCCCGAAGGCGATGGCCGGCCGGGTGCAGGAGCTGTGCCGGGTGCTGGTCGAGCGGTACGCCGGTGACGCCGGCCGGCTCTGGGCGGACGTCGACGACGGGCGGGAACTGCTGCGCCGCATCGCCGACCTGCCCGGCTTCGGCACCCAGAAGGCGCAGATCTTCGTCGCCCTGCTCGGCAAGCGGTACGACGTGCGCCCCGACGGCTGGCGGGAGGCCGCCGGCGGGTACGGCGACCCGGACACCTACCGGTCGGTCGCCGACGTCACCGACGCGGAGTCGCTGCGCCGGGTACGCGAGTACAAGCAGCAGGCCAAGGCGGCGGCCAGGGCCGAGCGGGGCTGACGCAACCGGAACCGGGTCGGCTCGTTGAGATCCGCGACAGCGGCGACGGGTGGACGATGGCGGACGAGCGGGGGGCGGCGCTGCTGCGCGGCGGGGTCAGCTCGCCCCGGGCCACCTTCCTGGAACTCTTCTTCGACCTGGTCTTCGTCTTCGCCCTGACCCGGGTCTCCCAGCGGGTGATCGACGATCTGAACACCCCCCAGCGGGATCTGCCCGTCGAGATCGCCCAGACCCTGGTGATCTTCCTGGCCTTCTGGGCGGTCTGGACCTTCACCGCCTGGGTCACCAGCCGGTACGAGCCGGAACGGCCGGAGATCCAGCTCGTGGTGGTCTACGCGATGCTGGGCTGCATGGTGATGGCGGTGGCCACGCCACGCGCCTTCGACACCCGCGCGTTGGCCTTCGCCCTCGCGTTCGTCGCGGTGCAGGTGGGCCGGCCGCTCTTCCTCACCCTGGCGCTGCACGGCCATCCCCGCCGGCTGGTCACGGTGCGGGTCGCGTCCTGGGCGGTGTTCAGCGCCGTGCCCTGGGTGCTCGGGGCGGTGCTGCCCGGGACATGGCGGCTGGCCTGCTGGTCGGCGGCCGTCGTCGTCGACTACGCCGGGCTGATGTTCGGCTGGCCGGTGCCCCGCCTCGGGGCGACCCGCACGTCCACCTGGGCGGTGCTGGGGGAGCACCTGGCCGAGCGGCACCAGCAGTTCTTCCTGATCGCCCTCGGTGAGAACATCCTCGTCATCGGGTTGACGTTCAGCGGGCACAGCTTCTCGGGCGCCAGCTCCGGGGCGTTCCTGCTCTCCTTCGTGACCACCGTGCTGCTCTGGCGGATCTACTTCCACCGGGCGGGTCACCTGCTCACCGAGGCGATCCGGGTGGCCCGTGCCCCCGGCCGGCTGGGGGAGTCGATGAGCTGGACCCATCTGGTGATCGTCGCCGGGGTGCTGACCACGGCGGTCGGCTACGAACTGGCGATCGTGCACCCGTACGAGCGGACCAAGCTGTCCTGGGCGGTCTTCCTGATGGGTGGTCCGGCGGTCTTCCTGCTCGCCCGCGCCCGGTTCGAGCACGAGGTCTTCGGGCGGGTGTCCCGGGCCCGGATCGTCGGGATGCTCGCCCTGGCCGTGCTGACGCCGCTGGCGACCCTGACGGTCAGCGTGGTGGCGCTCGCCGCGGCCGCCGCCGTGCTGGCGGCGATCACGGTCGCGGACTACCGCCGGGCGTACGGGCAACCACCGGAGCGGCCCCACCCGGCCCTGTGAGCCGGGCCGGTCAGGCGGCGGTGGGGCGGGACAGCGCGGCGAGCGCCCGGCGCACGTCGGCGAGCGAGACGGTGGCCGAGTCGTCCAGGTCGGCCAGGCCGGCCTCGATCCACTGTCGCATCAGGGTGGTGACGCCGATGCCCCGCGCCTCGGCCGCCGCCCGGACCCGCTCGTAGGTGTCCATCGGCAGGCGTACCGAACGGCTGACCATCGGCACGTCGGTGTCGGGGGCGGGCAGTTCCACCGGCTGGCTGTCGTCGATCAGCTCGGCGAACGTGTCGTCGCCGCCGTGGAATCGTTTGATGGCCTCGTTACGGTTCATCGCCGTCGCCTCCTCATCGGCGCGTTCTCCGCACGGTCTCGTCGTAGCGCTTGGCCTCGACGTCGCTCAGGTCGCGGGCGGAGAGGACGTTCCAGTCGTGGTCGGTGCCGTCGGCCTCGGCGAGCAGGACGGCCAGCCGCCGGCCGCGACCGTTCGCCGCGTAGACGACAGTCAGGTCCTCGCCGAGGTGCCGGATCACCCGGCGGGTGCTGTGCAGCGCCTCCCAGACTTCCCCGGGGGTGACGTCGTAGACCCGCAGGTTGGCCAACGCCTCCTCGGTGAAGCTGAACCGGCTGCCCACCGGCGGAGCGTACCACGTACGTAACACGATCCCGGTATGCGTCGATTTTCGCTGATCAAGGTGATGCGGTGACAGGATGGTGGGTAATCCCCTCAGGAGGTCCATGGTGAAGCGTCAGGCGTACCAGCCGATTCTGATCACCGACGCCTCGCGCAGCCAGGACGACCAGCTCACCAGCAGACAGAAGCGGTACGTGCTGATGATGGGCATCCGGGTGGCCTGCGTGATCGCCGGAGCGGTCCTGGTCGGCACGAAGGCCCCGCTGCTCTGGCTCTGGCTGCCCCTGGTGGCGCTGGGCATGATCCTCATCCCCTGGCTGGCGGTGCTGCTCGCCAACGACCGGCCGCCCAAGGAGGAACACCGGCTGGCCACCAGGTTCCAGCCCCGGCACCGCGACGAGACCCCGCCGATGAGCCTCACCGCCGAGGAACGCCCGCACCGGATCATCGACGCTGAACCCTGACGGGGCCGGCCGGTGCGGGCGTAGCCGGCACCGCTACCCGCCGGTCGCCTCCGGGCGGGCACCCACCATCGAGACCGCCAGGGCGCCCAGGTCGGCGGCCCGGGTCAGCGCGGCACGCGGGGTCGCACCGGTCGTCCACGCGGTGAGCAGGCCGGCCGCGAAGGCGTCCCCGGCCCCGGTGACGTCCACCACGGCGACCCGCAACGACGGCGTCACCCCCACGGTGGCCCGCCGGTCCACCCAGATCGCGCCCGCCCCGCCGCGCTTGACCACCACCCGTCGGGCCGCCGCCGACAACGCCCGCGCCTGGGCCGCCGGGTCCAGCCCGCCGGCCAGCACCCCCGCCTCGTCCGCGTTGACCAGCAGCAGGTCGACGTCGCGTACCCAGGACAGGAAGGCCGCCGCGCCGATGCGCCGCAGCGGCGCGGCGGAGGCGGCGTCGACGCTGGTGGTCAGCCCCCGCTCGCGGGCGACGGCCAACGCGCGCAGCCCGGCCGGTCGCGACCCGGCATCCAGCAGGCAGTACGCGGACAGGTGCAGGTGGGTGGCGTCGGGCGTCGCCGCCAGGGCCCGGTCCACGTGGTCGGCGGTCAGCCGCAGGTTCGCCCCCCGCTCGGTGACCATGGTCCGCTCGTCGGCGGTGGCCAGCACGATCACCGTCCCCGTGGTGGCCTGCGGGTGCACCTCGATTGCGCAGTCCACCCCCGCCCGTTCCAGCTCGGCCACCCGGTCCCGGCCGGCGCTGTCGTCGCCGACCGCGCCGACCAGCGTCACCGGCGCGTGCTGGGCGGCGATCCAGGCGGCGGTGTTGGCCGCCTGCCCGCCGCCGGTGACCCGGATCGTCGCCGGGGTGTCCGAGCCGGTGGCCAACGCGCCGGCCAGCACGGCGACCACGTCGGTGATCAGGTCGCCGACCACCACGATCCGACCGGGAGCGGTCATGCGGCGGGGCGCGGGGCGGCCGCGACCGCGATCCGGGCGGCCAGATCGGCGTTGCGCAGGATGATCCGGACGTTGACCGCCAGGCTGGCGCCCTCGGTGGCCGAGTGGAAGTGGGCCAGCAGGAACGGGGTGACCGCCTTGCCGGTGACGCCGTCGCGGCCCAACCGGGCCAGGCCCTCGGCGAGGGTACGGTCGTGCAGCGCCGGGTCGAGCTGCTCGTCGACCGGGAGCGGGTTGGCCACGATCAGGCCGCCGCCGTGCACCCCGTGCTGCTCCCGGGCGGCGAGCACCGCGGCGACCTGCTCCGGGGAGTCCACCGACCAGTCCAGGTCGAACCCGGAGTCGGTCAGGTAGAAGCCGGGGAACCGCCGGGTGCGGTAGCCGACCACCCCGACACCGAGGGTCTCCAGCCGCTCCAGGGTCGCCCCGACGTCCAGGATCGACTTGACCCCGGCACAGACCACCGTGATCGGGGTACGGGCCAGGGTGACCAGGTCGGCCGACTCGTCGAAGGTCTGCGCCGCCTCCCGGTGCACCCCGCCCAGCCCGCCGGTGGCGAAGACACTGATCCCCACGGCGGCGGCCACCGCGCTGGTGGCGGCCACGGTGGTGGCCCCGTCGGCCCCGGTGGCGGCGGCCACGGCGAGGTCCCGGACGGAGAGCTTCGCCACCCCGTCCACGGTGGCGAGCCGGGTCAGCTCGGTGTCGTCGAGGCCGACGACGAGTTCGCCGCCGACCATCCCGATGGTGGCGGGGACGGCTCCGGCGTCGCGTACCGTCTGCTCGATCTGGCGGGCGACCCGCAGATTGTCCGGTCGGGGCAGACCGTGCGAGACGATGGTGCTCTCCAGGGCGACGACGGGACGGCCGTCACGCAGGGCTTCGACGACCTCGGTGCCGGGCCGGATGTGAAAGGTGGTCACGTCAGTTACCGTAACTGGCCGCCGTCGGGGTGGGCTGCGGTGGACCGGACCCGGCCGACCTGCCAAACTTGTGCAGTTGGAGGTGTGACTGTGAGTACCGAGGTTCTTGAGCGTCCGGAGTTGAAGGACGCCGACACGGGTCCCGAGATGTTCCATTACGTACGCAAAGAGAAGATCGCCGAGAGTGCCGTGATGGGCACCCTCGTGGTGGCGCTCTGCGGCGAGACGTTCCCGGTGACCAAGGCCGCCAAGCCCGGCTCGCCGGTCTGCCCGAAGTGCAAGGAGATCTACGACTCGTACCGCGAGTGATCCGGGCGGTCCGCCGGACCGCCCCCGTAACCTTCGGCGGTGTGACCACCTCCACCGCCCTGCTCCTGGCCGACCTGACCGGGGTGGCCGTCTTCGCCGCCTCCGGCGCCTCGGCGGCGGTGGCGAAACGGCTCGACCTGTTCGGTGTCGTCTTCGTCGGGTTCGTCGCCGCGCTGGGCGGTGGGATCTTCCGCGACCTGGTCATCGACGAGGTCCCGCCGCTCGCCTTCGCCGACTGGCGCTACGCCGCCACCGCCGCGGTCACCGCCACCGCCGTGTTCTGGCTGCACCCGCAGCTCGCCCGGCTGCGGACCACCGTGCTGGTGCTCGACGCCGCCGGGCTGGGCCTGTTCACCGTCACCGGCACGCTCAAGGCGCTCGACGCCCGGGTGCCGGCGGTCGGCGCGGTGGTCATCGGCATGCTCACCGCGATCGGCGGCGGGCTGGGCCGGGACCTGCTCACCGCCGAGATCCCGGTGGTGCTGCGCCGGGAGATCTACGCCGTCGCCGCGCTCGCCGGATCGATCATGGTGGTGCTGCTGTCGGCGCTGGGGTACGCCGGAGCGGGCGGGCTGACCGCGGCGGCGCTGCTGGTCTTCGTACTGCGCCTGGTGGCGCTGCGGCGACGCTGGTCGGCACCCGTGGCGACGATGCGTCCGCCGGAGACCGGCCTCGGCCGCCCACCCGGCTGACCGGCGGCGGGACCGGTCGGCGTGGTGTCGGCTGGGGTTGCCGGGCCCGGCTGGTTATGCTGGGCCGGCCTTCGCGGCATGCTCTGCGCGGAGGCGTTTTCATGGGCGGCGGTACCGTGGCCCTCGGCCCGGATCCGCCTCGTGCGGTCGGAGAGGAGCCTCGGGTGGCACCCCGGTTGCCGGCGTTGGAGACGTTCCCGCCCCTGCGTGCCTGGCAGCGCAAGGCGATGGTGGAGTACCTGCGCCGTCGTACCGAAGACTTCACCGCGGTCGCCACTCCCGGTGCCGGCAAGACCACCTTCGCCCTGCGGATCGCCGCCGAGCTGCTGGTCGACGGCACCGTCGAGGCGGTCACCGTGGTCGCCCCGACCGAGCACCTGAAGACCCAGTGGGCGCAGGCCGCCGCCCGGGTCGGCATCCAGCTCGACTCCGCGTTCCGCAACGCCGACCTGCACTCCGCCGCCGACTTCCACGGCGCGGTCGTCACCTACGCCCAGGTGGGGATGGCCCCGCAGGTGCACCGGCGGCGCACCATGACCCGCCGCACGCTGGTCATCCTCGACGAGATCCACCACGCCGGGGACTCCCGCTCCTGGGGTGACGGGGTCAAGAACGCCTTCGAACCCGCCGTACGCCGGCTGATGCTCACCGGTACGCCGTTCCGCTCCGACGACAACCCGATCCCGTTCGTCACCTACGAGCGCGGCGGCGACGGGCTGCTGCGCTCCCGCGCCGACTCGGTCTACGGCTACTCCGACGCGCTGCGCGACGGCGTCGTGCGCCCGGTGCTGTTCCTGGCGTACTCGGGGGAGACCCGCTGGCGTACCAACGCCGGGGACGAGCTGGCGGCGCGGCTCGGCGAGCCGATGACCCAGGACCTGATCGCCCAGGCCTGGCGGACCGCGCTCGACCCGGCCGGGGACTGGATGCCGCAGGTGCTGCGGGCGGCCGACGCCCGGCTGACCGTGCTGCGCAACGCGGGGATGGCCGACGCCGGTGGCCTGATCATCGCCAGCGACCAGCAGAACGCCCGCTCGTACGCCAAGCTGATCGAACAGGTGACCGGGGAGAAGGCCACCGTGGTCCTCTCCGACGACCAGGGCGCGTCCGCGCGGATCGCGACGTTCGCGGCATCCGGGCAGCGGTGGCTGGTGGCGGTCCGGATGGTCTCCGAGGGCGTCGACATCCCCCGGCTGGCGGTCGGGGTGTACGCCACCAGCGCCAGCACCCCGCTGTACTTCGCGCAGGCCATCGGCCGGTTCGTCCGGGCCCGCCGCCCCGGCGAGACCGCCTCGGTGTTCGTGCCGAGCGTGCCGCATCTGCTCGGGCTGGCCAGCGAGATGGAGGCCGAGCGGGACCACGTGCTCGGCAAGCCCAAGGACCGCGAGGGTTTCGACGACGACCTGCTGGAGCGGGCCCAACGCGACGAGCAGGCCAGCGGCGAGCTGGAGAAGCGGTTCACCGCGCTGTCCGCGACGGCCGAACTGGACCAGGTGATCTTCGACGGGGCCTCCTTCGGCACCGCCGCCCAGGCCGGCACGCCGGAGGAGGAGGAATACCTCGGGCTGCCCGGTCTGCTCACCGCCGACCAGGTGTCGCTGCTGTTGACCAAGCGGCAGGCCGACCAGCTCGCCGCGCAGCGGCGTCGGACGGCCGTCCAGGCCGCTGAGCCGGCCGCTGCGGCCCCGGCCGCGCCCGCCGTACCTCTGAGTGCCGCCCAGCGCCGGGTGGCGCTACGGCGTCAACTGAACGCTCTGGTGGCCGCCCGGCACCACCGCACCGGACTGCCCCACGGCAAGATCCACGCCGAGCTGCGCCGACTCTGCGGCGGCCCGCCCAGCGCCCAGGCGACCATCGAACAACTCGAAGAACGCATAGCCACCGTCCAGACCCTCTAACTCCCCCCGCCCCGCCCCGCCCCGCTCCGGCCTCCGCACCCCGCCTCCGCGCCCCGCCTCGGTGATCAAGAGGTTTCGGTCATCTGGCGGTGGTCCGGTGACCTGAACCTCTTGATCACCGGGGGCGGCGGGGTCGGGGTGAGGCGGCGGGCGGTGGTGGGGAGTGGGGTGGGAGCGAATAGCCGGGCGGAGGCACCCACAGGGTGCCTCCGCCCGGCGATGTCGTCGTTGGGGTTTCGGGTCAGTTCGCCATCAGATCGGCGCCTCGCCAGCTGAACTCCGGGTCCGTCGCGAACTTCACCGTGATCTTCACGAGATCCTCGGCGTACTTGTTCGCGTGGTGCCCACAGAACACCAACTCGCTCCCACCCGCCAGAGTGATACGGAGCTTGCCGGCAGCATTGCAGCGGTCGCACCGTTCATCGGCGGCTGGGGGAGCCACCGTTTCGGGCGGCGGCGTGAGGGTCGGGGTCATCGCCTTCCTCCTCTGGTCGTCACCGATGAACACTCTCTTCGGTCGTTGCTCACTCATCGTGCAACACCCTTACCGGGCCCCGCCTTCCCAGTGTGCCCGCGGGGGACCGAGGTCACACCTGGCGGGAAGGACAGTGTGCCGTGCACCCAGGGTGCCACGTCAACGATCACAAACACGTATTGGACCGGTCACCTTCGCATGTTCTACGCCTGGTGATCAAACCGACACGACGGGTTGACGTGACCGGCTCAGTCCAGGTAGTCCCGGAGCACCTGGGAGCGCGACGGGTGCCGGAGCTTGGACATCGTCTTGGACTCGATCTGCCGGATCCGCTCCCGGGTCACCCCGTAGACCTGGCCGATCTCGTCGAGGGTGCGTGGCTGGCCGTCGGTCAGGCCGAAGCGCAGCCGGACCACCCCCGCCTCCCGCTCGGAGAGCGTCTGCAGGACCTGCTGGAGCTGGTCCTGCAACAGGGAGAACGAGACGGCGTCGACCGCGACCACGGCCTCCGAGTCCTCGATGAAGTCACCGAGCTGGCTGTCACCCTCGTCACCGATGGTCTGGTCGAGCGAGATGGGCTCCCGGGCGTACTGCTGGATCTCCAGCACCTTCTCGGGTGTGATGTCCATCTCCTTGGCCAGCTCCTCCGGGGTGGGCTCACGGCCCAGGTCCTGGAGCAGCTCGCGCTGGATGCGGCCGAGCTTGTTGATCACCTCGACCATGTGCACCGGGATGCGGATGGTGCGGGCCTGGTCGGCCATCGCCCGGGTGATCGCCTGCCGGATCCACCAGGTGGCGTACGTGGAGAACTTGTAGCCCTTGGTGTAGTCGAACTTCTCGACCGCGCGGATCAGGCCGAGGTTGCCCTCCTGGATCAGGTCGAGGAAGGCCATCCCGCGCCCGGTGTACCGCTTGGCCAGCGAAACGACCAGCCGGAGGTTCGCCTCCAGCAGGTGGTTCTTGGCGCGCTCGCCGTCCCGGGAGATCCACAGCAGGTCGCGCTGCATGTCGCGGGTCAGCTTCTCCTCGCCGTCGTCGGCGGCGCGCAGCCGCTCGGCGGCGTAGAGCCCGGCCTCGATCCGCTTGGCCAGCTCGACCTCCTGCTCGGCGTTGAGCAGCGGAACCTTGCCGATCTGCTTGAGGTACGCCCGGACGGAGTCGGCGGAGGCGGTGAGCTCGGCGTCCCGCCGGGCCTGCTTGAGCGCCTCGGACTCCTCGTCGTCCCACTCGAAGTCGTTGTCGGTGGCGGAGGCGGCGGCGTCGGTCTCGGCGGCCCGGGCCAGCTCGGCCGGCTCCTCCACCACCACGTCCTCGATCTCCGCGGCCAACTGCTCGGGATCGATCTCGCCCTCGGCGCCCTCGCCCTTGGCCTTCGCGGCGGCCTTGCCGGCCCCGGCGGCGGCCACCGTCGCCTTGGTGGCACGGGTGGACTTCGTCGCCTTGGCGGCCGGCGTGGCGGCCTTCGCGGCCACCCCCGCGGTGGTGGCCGCCTTGCGTGGGGTCGCCTTGCGCGGAGCGGGCGCGGTGGCCTCCTCGGCGGCGGGCGCCTGCTTCGGAGCCGGCGCGGCGGCCTTCTTGGTGGTCTTGGCGGTGGTGGCCCGCGAGGCCGGTGTGGCCGACCGGGCGGCGGCCACCCGGCGGGGGCGGGTGCTGGCGGAGCCGTCGACCACCACGGTCACGCCCGCCTCGGAGAGCGCCCGCAGGATCTTCTTGGCCTGGGCCGGGGTCACCTCGGCGGACTCGACGGTGCGCGCGAGCTGGGCCGACGTCAACTGGCCACCGGCGCTCTGGGCGTGGGCGATCAGGGTGTCGGTGAGCGAGCGAACGTCGGCGCCGGGCTGGCGGGGTTCTGTCACGAATGACCTTCCGGAGGCGAAGAGCGAGCACGGCCGGAGTCGTCCGGCACAGCGTGGCATGCCGTGCCGTCGACGTCGTTGAGTGGCCCCCGTGTCCCGGGCCGGCTGTGCGGCGGTGGTCCGTGGCGCGTGGGCAGGGTGAATTGTAACCCCGGTTGGCGCGATCATCCTGCGGCGCACGGCAACCGGCCGTCTGTACCACCGGTTCGGCACGGATGTCGACTTTGTGGCCATCCTATCGACCCGTCCCGGCGGTCGGTCGGTCGACGCCGGAAACCGCCCGTCGCACCGGGTGCGTCCGGCCGCAACGGTGCCTGCCTATGCTGTCCGGACGAGATCGACGACGCGCGACGGGCACGCGCCGCGCGGGACGGCGGGGGTGGCGCGCCGACGGCTCCCGACCGGTACGCCCGGTGCGCGTACGGCGCCGCGAAGGGGGCAGGGTTCGATGACCGGTTCGACGCCTACCGCACAGGAACTGCTCGGGATCGCCGTCGGGGTGGCCCGGGACGCGGCCGGCACGGCGGCCCGGATGCGGGCCGAGGGCGTCTCGGTCGCGGCGACCAAGAGCACCGCCACCGACGTGGTCACCGCCGCCGACCGGGCGGTGGAGCGGCAGGTCCTGGCCGCCCTGCGCGCGGTCCGGCCGGCCGACGTGGTGCTCGGCGAGGAGTACGGCGGGGCCGAGGCCGGCGCGGACGGCGTGCGCTGGATCGTCGACCCGATCGACGGCACGGTGAACTACCTGTACGGGCTGCCGTACTGCGCGGTCTCGCTCGCCGCCGAGGTGGACGGCCGGGTGGTCGCCGGGGTGGTGCGCAACGTCTCGACCGGCGAGGAGTGGACCGCCACCGCCGGCGGTGGCGCCTGGCGCGACGGCCGGCGGCTGCGCTGCTCGACCGAGACCGAGCTGGGACAGGCGCTGGTCGCCACCGGGTTCGGCTACGACGCCGGCCGCCGCCGGCACCAGGCCCGGGTGGTCGCCGAGCTGATCGGGGACGTGCGGGACATCCGGCGGATGGGGGCGGCGGCGCTGGACCTCTGCCTGGCCGCCGAGGGGCGGGTGGACGCCTACTACGAGAAGGGGCTGGCCGCCTGGGACCTGGCCGCGGGCGGGCTGGTCGCCACGGAGGCCGGGCTGCGGGTGACCGGGCTGGACGGTCGTCCGGCCGGCCCCGACCTGGTCATCGCGGCCCCACCGGCGCTCTTCACGCCGCTGCACACCCGGCTGGCCGCGCTGGACGCCTCCGGCGGCCCCTGAGCACCCCCCGACCGCCGCGGGCCGGCTGCCGGCTCACGGTCCGGCGGACGGCCGGGCCGGGGACCGGCGGCGGGGCCGACCGGTCGCCGGTGACCGGCGGGGCCGGTTACTTGTCCTCCACCGGCATCGGGCAGGAGCCCTCCGGGGCGACCGGCGCGCCCAGGTCGCCGAGGGACTGGTTGACCTCGGTGGTGGTGGCCAGCTGCTGGAAGCTGTCGCCCAGCACCACGTCGACTGTGTCGTCCTGGCGCTTGGGGTCGTAGTCGCGTTCGGCGTTGTTGAGGAAGAACGCGCGCAGCAGGTGCGCCGAGCCGACCCCCTTGGGGCCGAACCGCAGCAGCGCGACGCCGTCGAAGTGCGCGGCGTTGCCCTCCTTCTTGACCTGGAACTTCCGGTTCCGGAAGTCGTCGCCCACGCTGCTGGCCAGGCCCGGTTCGTTGGTCCCGTTCAGGATGTTGATCTTGACATCCTTGTAGGTGCGCAGGGACAGGTCGGCCAGCGGCCAGCCCTCGGGGCACCCCCTGGCGTTGGCCCCGCTGCCCTGGGTGTCGCGGACCACGGCGACGATGACGATGACCAGGGCGACGACCGCCAGCAGGCCGACGACAACGAGTGCTCGCACTCGCGCAAAGCTCATCTGGGTGCTCCCCGGACAGTGGGTGGTGGCGGCGAACGTCGGCGGCGGGCAGCGCCGTCGGCCGTCGAGTACGCCGCTGAGGTTAACGGTTGTCCGGCGGACGCGTGGAAACAGTCCGACATGCCGGCGCGCCAACCGGGAACGGGGTACTACTACCCCTATCTTCGTGTCGCCTGAGTCACATTGGGAACATCTTGGGCCGCTGGGGCGTACATGTCTGCCGCGAGGGCGGTATACATGCCTCGCCCGGTAGGGGGTAAGGTACCGCGCTCGTCGGGTCCTGCCCCCGGCGACCTTGATCCAGAGGCCGTCGGGTCGGGCGACCGACACACATTGGTGGCCGGCCAGTGGGAACCGAAACAGCGTCGCCCGGCGTTACAACCGGAAGCGACAACATCGATATGGGAGAGTGAAACCGATGGCCACCGACTACGACGCCCCGCGTCGCGACGAGGTCGACCTCGGCGAGGACAGCCTGGAAGAGCTCAAGGCCCGGCGGGTCGACTCACAGTCGGGCGCCGTGGACGTCGACGAGGCCGAGGTGGCCGAGAGCTTCGAGCTGCCCGGCGCCGACCTGGCCGACGAGGAGCTGACCGTGAAGGTCCTCCCGATGCAGCAGGACGAGTTCCGGTGCGGACGCTGCTTCCTGGTGCACCACCGCAGCCAGTTGGCGGTCGAGCGCAACGGCGACCTGATCTGCCGCGAGTGCGTCTGAGCACCCACCACACCAGCGGCGGCCTCCTCGCGGGGCCGCCGCTGCCCGAGCCGCCGTGCGGGTACGGCGGGTTGCTGCTTGACTCGTGGTAAGCGCGTCCACCAGACCGGTGGACACCACGGGAGGGCAGACGGATGAACGAGCACGGCGGGTCCGATCCGGACGGTCCGAAGTCCGACGCCGGCCCGCCCGTCGTCGTTCCCGGGGACGGGACCACCGGCGTCGATCCGGCCGTCCCGCCCGGTGACGAGCTGGGTGCCACGGTGGCGGCGCTGACCGCCGACGACATCGCGCCCGCCCGCCGCCGGCAACTGCTCGCCCGGCTGGTCGGGCAGGCCCGTGGCCGGGGGCTCGCCGACCTGTTCAAGCCGCGGGCGGCGCTGCGCTGGATGACCGACACGGTCGCCGACGTCGCGCCGCACATCCCGGTCCGGGACCTGGCGACGCTGCGCCGGCACTTCCCCGGCCTGGACGACGAGGCGCTCGCCGACCGGCTGGTGCGCAACGCCACCCGGGCCACCGCCGGGGTGGGCGCGGCCGGTGGCGGCGTCGCCGCGGTGGAGTGGACCGTCGCCCCGACCCTGCTGTCCGCGCCGGTGCTGCTCGCCGCCGAGACGGTGGCCGTGGTGTCGATCGAACTCAAGCTGATCGGCGAGCTGCACGAGATCTACGGCGCACCGCTGCCCGCCGGCGGCACCCCCCGGACGATCGCCCTGGTCCAGTCCTGGGCCAGCCAGCGGGGAATCAACCCGATGATGCCGGGCGTCGGGGTCGGCGCGGTGCTCGGCACCGCCGCCCGCAAGGAACTGCGGGACACCCTGCTCAAGCGCTTCGGCCGTAACCTGACCACGCTGGGCCCGTTCCTCACCGGGGCGGCCGTGGCCAGCTATCTCAACCGCCGGGCCACCCGCTCCCTGGCCGAGCAGCTCCGCCGCGACCTGCGCCGGCAGCGCCGGGAACTGCCCGGCGGCGGACCACCCGCCCTGCCCTGACCCCGAACGGGTCCTGCCCTGATTCCGGCCCGGTCGGGCGGGTCGGGCGGTGCGACAGGCCGTGCTCAGGCCGCGTCGCGGGCGGCCAGCAGGGCGGCGGCCAGCTCGGTCGGCCGGCGGGAACTCACCACCCAGAACGGGGTGGGGTCGTCCGGATCGTCGAGCACCACCTGCACCGCGCCGCCGATCCAGGGCCGCTGCACCACGAAGGCCAGCGGGTCCGCGCCCACCCCGAGCACCTCGCGCCGGCCGGCGGCGTCGAGCGGGACGGCGTCGGCGACGTACCGGACGGGCAGGTGGGCGTCGTCGACCCACAGCTCACCGTCGGCGACCGCCACCCGGACCCGGCCCAGCCACCACAACCCCGCCAGGGTGGCCGGCAGCAGCAGTACGAAGGGCAGCCAGGCGCGTACCCCGCCGGCGCCCATCCACAGCTCGACGGCGGCCAGCCCGGCCAGGGCCACCCCGGCCGCCCAGCACCACCACGGCAGGCCCAGCCGCTCGGAGTACGCCGGGACGGCCGCGACGCGCGGCGTCGGCGACGACGGGGAAGGCGACAGGCTCACACCTCGAGGGTACGGAACACGACGGGCGGTCGACCCGGCAGGATGGCAGGGCACCCCGTGAACGCCGACGGAAGAGGCAGACCCGTGACCCACGTCGTACCCGTGCCCGTCCGGCAACTCGATCCGGAGCTGCCGCTGCCCGCGTACGCCCACCCGGGCGACGCCGGCGCCGACCTGGTGGCCGCCGCGGACGTCGAGCTGCCCCCCGGCGGCCGGGCCCTGGTCCCCACCGGCCTGGCGCTGGCCCTGCCGGAGGGCTACGTCGGCCTGGTCCACCCACGCTCCGGGTTGGCCGCCAGGCTCGGCGTGACGGTGCTCAACGCGCCCGGTACGGTCGACGCCGGCTACCGGGGTGAGATCCTGGTCAACCTGATCAACCACGATCGGGACGCACCGGCGAAGATCTCCCGTGGCGATCGCATCGCGCAACTCGTTGTCCAGCGGGTGGAGCGGGCCGATTTCCAGCCGGTGGCGGTGCTGCCCGGGTCCCGACGGGGGACCGGCGGACACGGGTCGACAGGTGGCCACGCCGGGCTCGTGCCCCCGCCCGGTGGCCCGACCCGGGCGGCGGACACCGACCGGGTCGGCGAACGGACGGAAGAGGTGGCAGGGTGAGTGCGAACAGCGGAGGGTGGGCGCAGTGATCTTCTCCCGAAAGCGGGCCGACAACGGGCGGCACGCCCGTGACGAGCGGGCCGACGGCCCCGACGCGTACGAGACGGCGGGCCCGGCCCGTGGCCCGTACGACGTCGCCGAGGCGCCGGACGACGTGCAGCGGCTCGACCTGGGCAGCCTGCACATCCCGGCGGTACCCGGGGTCGAGGTGCGGGTGCAGGCCGACCCGCAGGGCGTCATCCAGCAGGTGGTGCTCGTCAACGGGGACAACGCCCTCCAACTCGGTGTCTTCGCCGCGCCCCGGTCCGAGGGCATCTGGGACGAGGTGCGCGACGAGATCCGGCAGTCGCTGATCGCCGACGGCGCCACCGCCCAGGAGGCCCGGGGCGAGTACGGCGTCGAGCTGCACGCCCGGGTGCGTACCCCGGACGGCCCGACCGACCTGCGCTTCGTCGGCATCGACGGCCCGCGCTGGATGGTCCGGGGCGTCTACCAGGGTGCCGCCGCCACCGACCCGGCCGCGGCCGGCCCGCTCGCCACCTGCCTGGACGGCCTGGTGGTCGACCGGGGGCAGGAGGCGAAGCCGGTGCGCGAGCCGCTGCCGCTGCGGCTGCCCCGGGAGATGGCCGACCAGGCCGAGGGCGGCGACGCCGCGACGCCCGCCCCGCGCGAGGTTTGACCGACCCGTCCGGGCCGGACCCCGCCGCCTGAACCGGCCGGGTCCGGCCCGGACCGCTGTCCGCCCCCGCTGCCGCCCGGCGGAGGCCGGTGGCGCGTCCCGGCCGCGAGCCGCCGGTGGCGTTCCGGTGGGGGTGCCGACCGGGTGCGGACGCACCGGACCGCCGCCACGAGGTCGGATCGGCGTACGCTGGCGGCACGGTCCCACCCGGGGCCGGGGTGACGCCGGTGCCGACCGGTCAGCGTGGAGAGGGTGACGCGGAGGTCATGTCGACCGACGAGAGCCGGATGTCGCTACGGGGCATCCTGCGCCGGTTCACCGCCAGCGAGGCCGAGATCGAGGCGCAGGAGCTGCGCCGGGAGAGCGCCGAATCCGGTGGCGTGCTGGCCCGGCAGTGCATGCGGGGGCAGGTGGTCTCGGTCGCCGGGCGGCTCCGCACGGTGGTCTACACGCCCCGGACCAACCTGCCCACCCTGGAGGCGGACCTCTACGACGGCAGCGACGTGGTCACCCTGGTCTGGCTGGGCCGACGGCACATCGCCGGCATCGAGCCGGGCCGGCACCTCACCGCCCGGGGCCGGGTGGCCGTCCGGGACGACCGCAAGGTCATCTACAACCCGTACTACGAGCTGGAGTCGCCGAAGTGACGACGGGACAGCCCCCGGCCACCGAGCCGCAGACCAGCCCGCCGGACGACGAGCGGCTGCCCAGCCTCGCCGAGCAGATGGCCGACCAGCTCGGCGGCTGGCGCGGGCTGGTCGAGTCCAGCATCCCCGTGGTGGTCTTCGTGCTGGCCAACGTGGTCGGCGAGCTGCGACCGGCGGTGATCGCCTCGGTCGGGGTGGCGGTGCTGATCGCGATCGTCCGGCTGGTCCAGCGCCGCCCGGTCCGGCACGCCGTCAACGGGCTCTTCGGCATCGCGATCGGCGCGGCCATCGCCTGGCGTACCGGGGACGAGCGGGACTTCTACCTCCCGGGCATCCTCTACGGCATCGGCTACGGCATCGCCCTGCTGCTCTCCGCGGTGATCCGGCAGCCCCTGGTCGGGTGGATCTGGTCGGTGCTGGTGGCCAAGGGCCGTTCGGAGTGGCGCGACGACCCCCGGCTGGTGCGGACCTTCACCCAGCTCACCGTGCTCTGGGGGGTGGTGTGGCTGGCCAAGGTCGGGGTGCAGGCCGGGCTCTACCTGGCCCACCAGGACACCGCGCTGGGGGTGGCCCGGCTCGCCCTGGGCTACCCGCCCTACGCGCTGCTGCTGCTGATCACGGTCTGGGTGGTGCGCCGGGTGACCCGCGAGTCCGCCCCGCAGCCGCTGCCCGGCGGCTGACCGCCAGGTCGCATCCAGGCGGGCCCGCCAGCCCCCGGCAACCCGGGCCGGTGCGGTCCACCGCCAGCGCCCGGCCCCCGCCGGGCGGGACGACCCCGCCCGGTCAGCCCGTGCCGCGGGTCCGTTCCACGCTGTCCGGGCCGAGGATCACCCCGCGCACCTCGTCCTCCACCTGGGCGGTGCACACGAAGATCAGCTCGTCGCCGGCCTCGATCGGGTCGTCGGGGCTGGGCACCAGCACCCGCTTGCCGCGCAGGATCGCCACCAGCGCGGCGTCCCGGGGGATCGGCACGGCGTGGATCGGCTGGCCGACGTACGGCGCGGTCGGCGGCAGGGTGATCTCCACCAGGTTCGCCTCGCCCTGCCGGAACGTCATCAACCGGACCAGGTCGCCGACGGTGACCGCCTCCTCGACCAGCGCGGCCATCACCCGGGGCTTGCTGACCGCCACGTCGACGCCCCACTGCTCGGTGAACAGCCACTCGTTCTCGGCCCGGTTGACCCGGGCCACCACCCGGGGCACCGCGAACTCGGTCTTGGCCAGCAGGGACACCACCAGGTTGACCTTGTCGTCGCCGGTGGCGGCGACCACCACGTCGCAGCCCGCGACGTTCGCCTCCTCCAGGCTGGCCAGCTCGCAGGCGTCGGCCAGCACCCAGTCGGCGGTGGGCACCCGGTCCGGGCGCAGCATCCGGGGCTGCCGCTCGATCAGCATCACCTGGTGGCCGTTGTCGATCAGTTCCTGGGCGATCGACCGGCCCACGTTGCCGGCGCCCGCGATGGCGATCCGCATGGCTCAGTGCCCTCCTTCGGGCGGCGTGGCGGCCACCGCGGTGACCTGGGCGGCGATGTCGTCGGTGACCAGCAGGTAGAGCTGGTCACCCTCCTGCACGACGCTGGACGCGGTGGGCAGCATGCCGATGCCGAAGCGGGTCAGGTACGCCACCCGGGTCCCGGCCGCCTCCTCCAACTGGCGCAGCGGCCGGCCGATCCAGTCCTTGTGCACCGGCACCTCGATGATCGACACGGTGCTGGTCGGGTCCCGGAAGATCTCCACGTTGCCCTCGGGGACCAGGTGGCGCAGCATCCGGTCGGCCGTCCAGCGGACGGTGGCGACGGTGGGGATGCCGAGCCGCTCGTAGACCTGCGCCCGGCGCTGGTCGTAGATCCGGGCCGCGACCCGGGACACACCGAACGTCTCGCGGGCCAACCGGGCCGAGATGATGTTGGAGTTGTCGCCGCTGGAGACGGCGGCGAAGGCGTCCGCCCGTTCGATGCCCGCCTGGCGCAGCACCTCGCCGTCGAAGCCGGCGCCGGTGACGGTGATCCCGGCGAAGTCGGGGCCGAGGCGGCGGAACGCGTCCGCGTCCTGGTCGATCACGGCCACCGAGTGCCCCCGGGACTCCAGGCTCTGGGCCAGCGTCGAGCCGACCCGCCCACAGCCCATGATCACGACGTGCACGGTGTCCCTCCCAAGGTGCGCCCGCCTCCCGGCGACTGTCGTCTGCGAGCCTGCCACGTCCACCCCGACCACGGGGGACCGAACGGTACCGCGCCGGGGCCCGGGAAGGGGATCAGGCACCCCCCGGCGACCACCATCCGGTGGTCGTACCCTTAGCGCTTGTGGCCAGTCCCACCTCGCTGCTGAAGCGACTCCTCGTCGGTCGACCGTTCCGGTCCGACCGGCTCCAGCACACCCTCCTCCCCAAGCGCATCGCTCTGCCGGTCTTCGCCTCCGACGCGCTGTCCAGCGTCGCGTACGCCCCGGACGAGATCCTGCTGACCCTCTCCATCGCCGGGGCGTCGGCGTTCCTGTTCTCCCCCTGGATCGCCCTCGCGGTGGTCGTGGTCATGCTGACGGTGGTGGCCAGCTACCGGCAGAACGTGCACGCCTACCCCTCCGGCGGCGGCGACTACGAGGTGGCCACGGTCAACCTCGGTCCCCGGGCGGGGCTGGGGGTGGCCAGCGCGCTGCTTGTCGACTACGTGCTGACCGTCGCCGTGTCGGTCTCCTCCGGGGTGGCCAACCTCGGGTCGGTGGTGCCCTTCGTGGCCACCCACAAGGTGCTGATCGCGGTGAGCGCGGTGGTGCTGCTGACCGCGATGAACCTGCGCGGGCTGCGCGAGTCCGGCACCGCGTTCGCCATCCCCACGTACGGCTTCGTGATCGTCATCGGCGGCATGATCATCACCGGGCTGGTCCGGTACTTCGTCCTCGGTGACGACCTGCGCGCCCCCAGCGCCGGGCTGGAGATCCAGGCCGAGCACAGCGTCACCGGCTTCGCGCTGGTGTTCCTGCTGCTGCGCACCTTCTCCTCCGGCTGCGCCGCGCTGACCGGGGTCGAGGCGATCTCCAACGGGGTGCCGGCGTTCAAGGCTCCGAAGAGCCGCAACGCGGCCACCACCCTGCTGCTGCTCGGCACGATCTCGGTGGCCATGCTGGTCGGCATCATCTGGCTGGCCCGGCTGACCGGCCTCCAGTTCGTCGAGGACCCGAACACCCAGATCCTCTCCGGCCCCGACGGGTACGTGCAGAAGACCGTCACCACCCAGCTCGGCGAGACCGTCTTCGGCGGCGGGTCGGTGCTGCTCTACGTGGTCGCCGGGATGACCGCGCTGATCCTCTTCCTGGCCGCGAACACCGCGTTCAACGGCTTCCCGGTGCTCGGTTCGATCCTCGCCCAGGACCGCTACCTGCCCCGGCAACTGCACACCCGGGGCGACCGGCTGGCGTTCTCCAACGGCATCGTCTTCCTCGCCGTCTTCGCGATCGTGCTGATCGTCGGCTTCCAGGCCGAGGTGACCCGGCTGATCCAGCTCTACATCGTCGGCGTTTTCGTCTCGTTCACGCTCTCCCAGGCCGGCATGATCCGGCACTGGAACCGGCACCTGCGCCACGAACGGGACCCGGAGGCCCGCCGCCGGATCTTCCGCTCCCGGGCGATCAACGCGTTCGGCATGGCGATGACCGGCACCGTCCTGGTCATCGTGCTGATCACCAAGTTCCTGCTCGGCGCGTGGATCGCCATCGCCGCGATGGCGGTGATCTACGTGCTGATGCTGGCCATCCGCCGGCACTACGACCGGATCGCCGCCGAGCTGGAACCGACCGAGGTACGCGGCGTGCTGCCCGCCCGTAACCACGCCATCGTGCTGGTCAGCAAGCTGCACCAGCCGACCCTGCGGGCCATCGCCTACGCCCGCGCCACCCGGCCGGACACGCTGACCGCCGTCACCGTCAACGTGGACGAGAAGGACACCCGGCAGCTCCAGCAGGAGTGGGAGCGGCGGGAACTGCCGGTGCCGCTGACCGTGGTGGACTCGCCGTACCGGGAGATCACCCGGCCGATCCTGAACTTCGTGGCCAACACCCGCCGGGAGTCGCCCCGCGACGTGGTCACCGTCTTCATCCCCGAGTACGTCGTGGGCCACTGGTGGGAGAACCTGCTGCACAACCAGAGCGCGCTGCGGCTCAAGGGCCGGCTGCTCTTCGAGCCGGGCGTGATGGTGACCAGTGTGCCCTGGCAGTTGGCCTCCACCGCGACCAAGAACCTCGACCGGCTGGACGAGACGCTGAGCCGTACCCCCGCGCGGGGGCCCCGGGTCGCGCCGCGCAGCACCCTGCCGCCGCCCGTACCGCCGGTGACCGCCCCGCCCGGCGAGCCCGGCCCGTCGACCGGAGACCGCCCGTGACCGCGTACCCCGGCCCCGCCCGTTCCGCGACCACCGCCCGTTCCGGCCCGGCCGCCAGCGGCCCCGCCCGGCCGGACCGGTTGGTCGGGGAGGACCAGCGGTCCGGGTCGGATCGGCGGCCCGGGTTGGAGGAGGCCGAGCGGGTCGAGCTGACCGTCGACGCGGTCGCCCCCGGCGGGCACTGCGTGGCCCGGGTCGACGGCCAGGTGGTCTTCGTCCGGCACGCGCTGCCCGGGGAACGGGTGGTCGCCGAGGTGACCGAGCTGCACCGGGGCTTCGCCCGCGCCGACGCCGTCGAGATCGTCGAGGCGTCGCCGGACCGGGTCGCCCCGCCCTGCCCGTACGCCCGGCCGGGCGGTTGCGGCGGCTGCGACCTGCAACACGTTGCCCCGGCCGCCCAGCTCGACTGGAAGACGGCCGTGGTCCGCGAGCAGCTCAGCCGGCTCGGCGGGCTCACCGACGCCGAGATCGACGCGCTGCGGGTCAGCGTCGCGCCGCTGCCCGGCGGCCCGCTGGGCTGGCGGTCCCGGGTCCGCTACGCGGTCGACGCCACCGGCCGGGCCGGGCTGCTCAAGCACCGCTCGCACGAGGTGGTGCCGATCGACCGCTGCCTGATCGCCCACCCGGCGATCCAGGCGCTGCCGGTGCTCGGGCAGAGCTGGCCGGCGGCCGACGCGGTGGCGACGGTCGCCTCCACCGGTGGCGACGTCGTGGTCACCGCCCTCGCCGACGGGACGCCCACCCCGGTCGACCTCCCCGGCGGGCCGGCGACGACCGACCTTCCCGGGTCGCCGGTCGTCGACCGCGACGGGCCGACGGCCGGGAACGGCCCGGTGACGGTACGCGAGGTCGCCGCCGGGCGGGACTGGACGCTGCCGGCCGGCGGGTTCTGGCAGGTGCACCCGGCCGCCGCCGACACTTTGGTCGACGCGGTCCTCGACCTGCTCGACCCGCGGCCCGGCGAGTCCGTCTGGGACCTGTACGGCGGGGCCGGCCTGTTCGCCGCCGCGCTCGCCGCCCGGGTCGGCCCGGACGCCCGGGTCACCGTCGTCGAGTCCGCCGCCGAGGGGGTCGCCGCCGCCCGGCGTAACCTCGCCGACCTGTCCCGGGTCGAGGTGGTCGCCGCCCGGGTGGAGACCGCCCTGGCCCGCCGCCGGATCACCGGCCCGGTCGACCTGGTGGTGCTCGACCCGCCCCGCACCGGTGCGGGCGCGGCGGTGGTGCGGGACGTGATCGCCGCCACCCCCCGGGCGGTCGCGTACGTGGCCTGCGACCCGGCCGCCTTCGCCCGGGACGTCCGCACCTTCGGCCGGGCCGGCTGGCGGCTCGCCGCCCTGCGCGGCCTCGACCTGTTCCCGATGACCCAGCACGTCGAACTCGTCGGCCTGTTCCTGCCCCCGCCCCGCTGACTAGCCTGGCCCGATGAAGATCGTCGGGCTGATGTCGGGCACCTCGTACGACGGGGTGGACGTGGTCGCCGCCGAGTTCAGCACCGCCGGGGACACCCTGCGGATGCGTCCGCTCGGGCACCGGGAGTGCGGCTACGACGCGGAGCTGCGGGAGCGGATCGGGGCGGTGCTGCCGCCACGGCCGACCACGGTCGAGGCGGTCTGCCGGCTCGACAACGCCCTCGGCGCGGTGTTCGCCGACGCCGCCGCGCTCGGCGTCGAGCTGGCCGGCGGGTCGGCCGACCTGGTCGTCTCACCCGGGCAGACCGTCTTCCACTGGGTCGACGGCGGCACCGTGCACGGCACCCTCCAGCTCGGTGCGCCGGCCCGGGTCGCCGCCCGGGTGGGCGTACCCGTGCTGGCGGACCTGCGGTCGGCGGACGTCGCCGCCGGTGGGCAGGGCGCGCCGCTGGTGCCCGCCTTCGACGCCCTGCTGCTCGCCCCGGTCGCCGCCGGTGACCCGGGCGGGCGGCCCGACGGCGGGGTGCGGGCGGCGCTCAACCTCGGCGGCATCGCCAACCTCACCGTGGTCGCGCCGGACACCCCCGTGCTCGGGTACGACGTGGGCCCGGCCAACGCCCTGCTCGACGCGGCGGCCCGCCGGTTCCTCGACCGGCCGTGCGACGTCGACGGGGCGCGGGCGGCGGCCGGCCGGGTGCACCCCGGGCTGCTGGCGCTGCTGCTCGCCGAGCCCTACTACGCGGCGGCGCCGCCCAAGTCCACCGGCAAGGAGCTGTTCCACGCCGGCTACCTCGACGACCGGCTGGCGGCGCTCGGGGAACCGGTCGCCCGCGACGACGTGTTCGCCACGTTGACCGAGCTGACCGCCCGGACGGTGGCCGACGCCTGTGCCCGGCACCGGGTGACCGAGCTGGTGGCGGCCGGTGGCGGGGTCCGTAACCCGGCCCTGTGGGGTCGGCTGTCCGCCCTCGGCGGCGGCCGGTGGACGCTGCGCACCACCGACGAGCTGGGGGTGCCCGCCCAGGCCCGGGAGGCGTACGCGTTCGCCCTGCTCGGGTGGTTGTCCTGGCACGGGCTGCCGGGCGCGCTGCCCTCGGTGACCGGCGCCCGGCGGGCCGCCGTGCTGGGTTCCTGGACGCCGTCCGGGCCGCCGCACGGGGTGGCCGCGCCGCCCCCGCCCCGCCGGCTGGTCGTGCTCCGCTGATCCGGGCCGCCGGGCCATCACCCACGACCGGCGGCCGTCGTACCGCCGATCCGGGCCCCCACCTGCGGTGATCCACGGCCGGGCTGCGGAGTGTGCGGCGGCCGATAGACTCTCTCGTCATGAGTGTTGACGAGGACACGGCCAACCACGGTCGGCTACTGGGCACCGTCCGTGGTCCGCAGGACGTGAAGCGGATGACCGGCGAACAGCTGGACATCCTCGCCGCCGAGATCCGTGACTTCCTGATCGCCAAGGTGTCCCGCACCGGTGGGCACGTCGGCCCCAACCTGGGCGTGGTGGAGCTGACCCTGGCCATGCACCGGGTCTTCGACTCGCCGCGCGACCGGCTCCTGTTCGACACCGGCCACCAGTCGTACGTACACAAGATCCTCACCGGCCGGCAGGACGGCTTCGACAAGCTCCGCCAGCGCGGTGGCCTCTCCGGCTACCCCAGCCAGGCCGAGAGCGAGCACGACCTGATCGAGAACTCGCACGCCTCCACCGCCCTGTCCTACGCCGACGGCCTGGCCAAGGCGTACGCCCTGCGCGGCGAGCAGCGCAGCGTGGTCGCCGTGGTCGGCGACGGGGCGCTCACCGGCGGCATGTGCTGGGAGGCGCTGAACAACATCGCCACCGCCGGCAACCGGCTGGTGATCGTGGTCAACGACAACGGCCGCTCCTACTCGCCCACCATCGGCGGCCTGGCCGACCACCTGTCGTCGCTGCGGCTCAACCCCGGCTACGAGAAGGTCCTCGACACGGTCAAGGACGCCCTCGGCAACACCCCGTTCGTCGGCAAGCCGATGTACGAGGTGCTGCACGCGGTCAAGAAGGGCATCAAGGACGCGGTCGCCCCGCAGGCCATGTTCGAGGACCTGGGCATCAAGTACGTCGGCCCGGTCGACGGGCACGACGTCGCCGCCGTCGAGTCGGCGTTGCGCGCGGCCAAGAACTTCGGCGGCCCGGTGATCGTGCACGCGGTGACCCGCAAGGGCTACGGCTACCGCCCGGCCGAGGAGGACGAGGCGGACTGCCTGCACGGTCCGGGCGCGTTCGACGTCGAGACCGGCAAGCTGCTCGCCGCCCCGTCGGTGAAGTGGACCCAGGTCTTCGCCGACGAGCTGGTCGCCATCGCCGACGAGCGGCCCGACGTGGTGGGCATCACCGCCGCGATGGCCGAGCCGACCGGCATCGCCACCCTGGCCCGCAAGCACCCCGACCGGGTGTACGACGTGGGCATCGCCGAGCAGCACGCGGCCACCTCCGCGGCCGGCCTGGCGATGGGCGGCCTGCACCCGGTGGTGGCGGTCTACGCGACCTTCCTCAACCGCGCCTTCGACCAGGTCCTATTGGACGTGGCGATGCACCGGCTGCCGGTGACCTTCGTGCTGGACCGGGCCGGCATCACCGGGCCGGACGGGCCGAGCCACTACGGCATCTGGGACATGTCGGTCTTCGGGGTGGTGCCGGGGCTGCGGATCGCCGCGCCCCGCGACTCCGCCAGCCTCCGCGAGGAACTGCGCGAGGCGATCGCCGTCGACGACGGTCCCACCATCGTCCGGTTCCCCACCGGCACCGTCGCCGCCGACCTGCCGGCCATCCGCCGGGTCGGCCCGGTCGACGTGCTGGCTGAGTCGGCCCGTACCGACGTGCTGCTGGTGGCGGTGGGCTCGTTCGGGCTGCTCGGGATGGAGGTGGCGTCCCGGCTGGCCGAGCAGGGCTACGGCGTCACCGTGGTCGACCCGCGCTGGGTGCGTCCGGTGCCGGCCGAGCTGGTCGAGCTGGCCGCCGGGCACCGTCTCGTGGTCACCGTCGAGGACGGCGTCCGCATCGGCGGTGTCGGTGACGCGCTGGGCCAGGCGATGCGCGACGCCGATGTCCGGGTGCCGCTGCGCGACCTGGGCGTACCGGCCGACTGGCACCCGCACGGCACCCGGGCGCAGATCCTGGCCGACCTGCGGCTGACCGCGCAGGACGTGGCCCGTGACGTCACCGGCTGGATCTCCGGCCTGGACGGCGACGCCCCCTCGGTGGAGACGGTCCGCCTTCCGGCCCCCGACACCACCCCCAACTGATCCACCCCGACCCTGCGGGGCGGTCCCGGCACTGCCGGGACCGCCCCGCGCCGTCTCTCCCCAGCCCCGCCCCGCCCCGCGCCGCCTCCTGCCGCCGACCCCGGTGATCAAGAGGTTTACGTCACGGTGGCCGGCACCGGTGACGCAAACCTCTTGATCACCGGGCGATCCGGGGTCAGGGAGGGCGGTGGCGGGGGGAGCGGGGTCAGCGGCCGCCGGCGGAGCGGTAGTAGGTCTTCTCGGCGGTGGCCAGGCTGAAGGTCTGCCGGGAGGCGGGCATCGGGACGACCACCAGGCCCGGACGTTCCACCAGGCGGGGGGTGCCGGGCGGCACCGACAGGGAGGCGTCCCGGTTGCCCCGCCAGGTCAGCACCACCAGCGGCTGCCCCGGCACCGGCAGCACGTACGTCTGCAACGGGTTGGACCGGTCGGCGGGGGAGACCACCGGGGTGCCGTCGCCGGCCGGGCGGTAGACCACCGCGGTCATCGTCCCCGCGTCGGTCTCCCAGGTGAGCTGCTCCAGGTCGCCCGGGTCGTTCCCGCCGCCCAGCGTCATCTCGCCGATGGCCCGCACGGCCACCTTCTCCATCGGCCACGACTCGGGCACCGACCGGGGCGCGTCCCGGTCGCCGATGCGGCGCGGGATGCTCCCGAACGGCCCCTGCTCGTCGGCCAGCACGCAGGTGTCCAACCCGTCGAGGGCCCGCCGGCCGGAACCGGTGTCGTCGCGGACCAGGGGATACCTCGGGTCGACGGTGGCGACGCCCAGGTCGAGCAGGCGGTCGGCGGCCCGCCCCCGGGGCAGCGACTCGGTGGCCCGCAGGGTGGCCGTCACCGGCACCGCCCGGCAGTCGGGCACCTTCACCGCGCCGGTCAGCCCGTCGGTCAGCATCAGCGCCCGGCCGTCCGGGCCGAGCAGCCGCTCCACCCGGCCGGAGGCCAGGTAGCGCCGGCCGTCCGGCAGGTGCAGCGGGAGGACGTCGGCGTAGACCAGGTAGCCCGGGTCGGTGTACTCGCTGGCGCGGGTCACCTCGTACCGGCCGTCGCGCCCGGTGAGCTGGAGCAGCCAGGAGGCGCTCTCCCCGGGCACGTCGGCGGCGACCAGGGCCAGCGGGGCCCCGTCGACCGCACCCGACCAGAGGATGCCCGACGACGGCAGGTGGACCCGGTCGTCGATCGGCGAACGCCAGGCGCGGACCGCCTCGGTCACCGCCGCCGTCGCCGTGGCGTCCCCGGCGAGCGAACCGCGCGGCGGCCACACCGCCCTGGTGCCGTCCAGGCTGTCGTAGCCGACCCGCAGCTCACGGGCCTGACGGTCGGCGACCGGGCCGCAGGCCGGAACGGTCAGCAACAGACCGAGCAGCACGGCGACCGTCGTGCCGCGACGGCGAACCGAAGCCATCCCTACGCCCCCGATCGCGTCGCCGTCGTTGTCGGAAGCCCACATGGTACGCAACGCCCGGTGACGCCCCGCAGCCGTGTCCCGATGACCACAAGGGACACCAGAGTGAATTTCGGGCTTTTTCCCGGCTCCGGTAGACTCCGCCGACTGTGACGTCTGCCGAGCCCCGTGGCGCCTCCGCACCGGCCCCCGACGACTCCGAGGGCTCTGCCCGCGGCACGACGGCCACCGCGACCGCGCCCCCACCCGTGACCCGTCCCACCCCTGCCGACCTGCGCATCGCCGACGCACCGGCACCCGTGGACCGGACGGTCGAGGCGTCGCCGGTCGACGCGCCACCGGTGACGGACCCGCCCGTCGGGACGGCAGGGAAGCCGGGCGCTCCGGCGGCGGTGGTCGTACCGGAGCGGGCAGCTGCGGACACGGACGGTGACGGCGCGACGCCGGCCGCGTGGTGGCGGCGCTGGCGCTGGACCGCCCGCCGTAAGGACCTGGTGGTGTACGGCATCTTTCTGCTCGTCGCGCTCTGGGTGACCAGCCGGATCTGGGTCGACCCGGCCGGCCGGGTGGCGTCGCTCTACAGCAGCGACCCGGCCCAGGTGCAGTTCTTCCTCGCCCACTCGGTGCGGGTGGTGCTGCACGGGGAGTTCCCGTTCTACACCGACCAGTTCAACTTCCCCGACGGCGTCAACCTGATGGCCAACACGGCGGTGCTGGCGCTGGGCATCCCGATGGTGCCGGTCACCCTGCTGTTCGGGCCGGCGGTGTCCTTCGTGGTGCTGGTCACCCTCGGCCTCGCCGGCACCGCCGCCGCCTGGTACCACGTGCTGTCCCGGCACCTCGTGCGGCGGCGGCTCGCCGCGGCGGTCGGCGGCTGGTTCTGCGGCTTCTCCCCGGCGATGCTCTCGCACGCCAACTGGCACCCCAACATCATCAGCCAGTTCCTGCTGCCGTTCATCGTGTGGCGGGTGATGGTGCTGACCCGGTCCACCCGGCCGGTGCGCGACGGGCTGCTGCTCGCCGTGCTGGTCACCGGGCAGGCGTTCATCAACGAGGAGATCCTGCTCTTCACCGCCCTGGCCTGCGGCATCTTCCTGATCGCCATGGTGGCCCAGCGGCCGGCGCTCTGGTCGGCGGCGTGGCGGCCCCTGGCCACGGGGCTGGCCGCCTGCGCGGTGCTGGCCGGGGCGCTGCTGGCGTACCCGCTCTACATCCAGTTCGCCGGGCCGATGGCGTACCACGGGCTCAGCGACGCGGTGCAGGACTACGGCAACGACATCGCCGCCTTCTTCGCCCCCGGCTCGCCCACCTTCGGCGGCAACGAACGGGCCAACGTCAACCTGGCCCCGAACTACTCCGAGGAGAACGCCTTCTTCGGCTGGAGCCTGTCGCTGATCGCCGTCGGCATCGTGCTCTGGCTGCGCCGCGAACGCCTCGTCCGGGCGCTCGCCGTCACCGGCGCGTTTTTCGCGCTGCTCTCCCTCGGCGAGCGGATCTCCTGGTGGGGGCGGGACCTGGTCACCGGGCCGTGGGAGCTGCTGGTGCGGCTGCCGCTGCTGGACGCGGTGGTGCCCACCCGGTTCGCCCTGATCACCTCCGTGGTGATCGGCATGCTGCTGGCGCTGGCCGTGCAGCGGGCCTGGACGCTGCGCGGCGCGCAGTGGCGGCACGCCAAGACCGTCACGGTGGCCGCCCTGGTGCTGGCCCTGCTGCCGATCGTGCCGATGCCGCTGAAGGTGACCTCACGCCCGCCGGTGCCGGACTTCATCACCGCCGACCGCTGGCGCGAGTACGTCGGCCCCGGGCAGACCCTGGTGCCGGTGCCCGTGCCCAGCATGGGCAACACCCACGGGATGCGCTGGGCGGCGGCCACCAACCTGGACTTCAAGATCCCCGGCGGCTACTTCCTCGCCCCGCGCAACGGCAACACCGGCGACCCGGGCCGGTTCGGCGGGCGGCCCAGCGGCATCGGGCAGCTCCTCGACGAGGTCGCCACCACCGGCCGGACCACCAAACTGGACGACCGGCAGCGCCGCCGCAGCCTGGACGAGCTGCGGCACTGGAACGCCGCCGTGCTGGTGCTGCCGCTGCGCCAGCACAACGCGGAGCCGCTGCGCCGGACCGTCGAGCAGCTGGTCGGCCCCGCCCGCCGGGAACTCGACGTGTGGGTGTGGGACGTCCGGCCGCTGTCGGCCCGCACCGCCTGACCCGTTTCGGCGCGGACCCGGCCGGACCGGCCGGGTCGTGCCGCGCACCGGGCCCCGGGCGGGTCAGTCGACCAGGGGGCGGACGTCCCAGAGCCAGACGTCGTCGACCCGCTGCGCCGGGCCGAGCAGGCCGGTCATCAGGTCCCGCAGCACCGCCTCGCGCGGATGGGCCCCCAGCACCACCACCGACGCCCGCCAGAACCGCAGGTCCTCCACCGCCTGCCGGCGGTTCTCCCCGGTCAGCGCGGGCACCGTGCCGGCGTCGATGGTGGCGTAGATCAGGGTGCTGGTCGGCCGGTTCGGCGCGCCGAAGACGCCCTCGCCCAGCTCGTTGGGGCCGATGAAGTAGCCCCCCGGCACCGGGAACTCGTGCCCGGTCAGCGCGCTCCAGCGCAGCGTGGACAGGCCGTGCACGTTGCTCGGGATGGGCACCGGGACCAGGGTGCGGCCGTCCGGTACGTACGGCCGCCAGCCGCCGGCGGTGATGAAGTGCGGCGGCAGGTCGATGTGCTGCGCGGGCAGCGGGCGGGGGAACAGCGGCAGCACCGCCAGCGCGATCGCCGCGTACCCGACCGGCCGGACCCACCGGCGACGGGCCGGCGCGGTCGACGTGGCGGTGTCGTCGGCGGCGGCGCGCGGCGTCGGCACCCGGGACCGGCCGTGGCCGCCCACCGCGTCCCAGGCCAGCGCGAGCAGGACGCCGACCGCACCGGTCACCACCAGGGTCAGCCGGGTCGGCATCATCATCTCGACCAGCGGCAGGTCGTCCGGGATGTACGCCCACGGGCCGTCCACGGTGGTCTCCACCCCGTTGAACCGCACCTTGGGGCCGATCGCCGCGACGGTGAAGACCACCACCAGCACCCCGGCGATCCGGGCGGCCAGCGACCGCCGCCAGAGCAGCACCAGGGCGGCCAGCGCGACCAGCACCAGCGGCCAGCCGAACCAGGTGTTCTGCTCGGTCAGGCCGATGGTCTTCTCCACCGCCTCGTCCCCGGCCACGGTGTCCCGGGCGAAGGTGACGAAGGCCATCAGGTCCTCGCCCCAGTTGTGGAACACCCCGCCCTGCAGGCCCCGGTAGGACTGCGGCCCGTTGAACTGGTACCAGATCGGGTACGCGGTGAGCAGCAGCGCCAGCCCGCCGCCGACCCCGAGCGCGGCCAGGAAACCGCCGGCCCGTGTGCGAGCCTCGCGGGGCCGCTGCACCACGTACGCCACCACCGCCACCAGGCAGGCCAGCGCGGTCAGCAGCAGCATCTCCTCGTTGATGAAGACCTGGTACGCCACCAGCAGGCCCAGCACCAGCCCGTCGCGCCGCCACCGGCCGGGCCGACCCAGCAGCAGCACCCGGGCCACGATCACCGGCAGCAGGAAGTTGGAGACGAAGTTGGGCTGCCCGTTGGCGTGGTGCACGATGCCCGGGGCGAAACCGAGGAACGCGCCGCCGACGAACGCGCCGGCCCGCGAGCGCACCAGGTGCCGGGAGAGCATCCAGTACGAGGTGGCCGCCGTCGCGGCGAGCGCCCCGCCCAGATAGAGCGCGTACGTCACCTGCGGGCCGAACAGCAGGGTGACCGGGGCCAGCGGGATGGTCATGCCCAGCAGCGAGGTGTTCGCCATCATGTTCACCCCGTCCGGGGCGTTCTGCCGGGCGCTGAACAGCGGGTTCTCCAGGTGCCGCACCGAGTACGCGCCATGGGTGAACAGCCACTCGAACCAGCTGTGGTCGGTCGGCAGGTGGGACGACACCCGGTGCTGCACGTCCACCCAGTAGTTCAGGCACACGAGAACGCCGATCAGCGCATAGGCTCCGATGGCGAGCACGTCGGCCCGGCCCGGCCGTCGGCGGGGCCGCCCCTGCGGGTCGGTCGCGTCGGGCTCGACCGCGTCGGGCGCGGACGTCGGGTTCAACGAGGGATCTACCACCGGCACGGCCACGACGGGCCATCGTACAGGCGACGACCGGCCGCTCCGGTGACCCGGTGCGCGGCGCTCCGCGTCCACCGGCGGGCGGTCGGCGGGGCGTGGCGGTGGAAAGAGGGTGCGCGTGACGGTCATCGATCTGGGTGAACTCCGCGACGACCCGCTGCCGCCGCCGCCGTCCCGTCCCGCGCCCCGGGCCGTCGGCCGGCCGCTGCGGCTGGCGGTGGTGCTGGCGCTCACCCTGCTGGCGTCGACCGCCGCCGCGCCGGTGGCGGAGCGGGTGGCGGCCGTGGTGCCGGCTCCGCTCGGCACGGTGGCGCTGCTCGCCGACGGGGAGGTCTTCCTGCTCGAACCCAGCGGCACCGCCGCCGCCCCCGGCTGGCTGAGCGCCTGGACCGTCCCCACCTCCGCCGGGGCACGGCCGGTCCGCCGGTGGCAGGTGCCGGTGCCGGTGGTCAGCGGGTCCGCGCAGTTGCGCCGGCACGCCGGCCTGCTGCTGCTCACCGGCTCCTCCGGCCGCCCGGACGGGGCGTACCGGACGTTCGCCCACGACCGGGACACCGGCCGGGTGCGGTGGCAGCGGACCGGGTCGGGCCAGCCGGCCGGCCCCGACCTGATCTTCGAGGACGGCGCGGACGGCCCGCCGACGGTCCACTCGGTCGACCCCGGCACGGGCAGGGACCGCTGGTCGGCGGCGATGCCGTCGCGGGTCACCCTGTACCGCCACCGGGCCGACGGGGTGGACCGGATCGTGACGGTGCGCCCGGACGGCCCGGCCGAGGTCTGGGACGCCCGGCGCGGGGTACGGCTGCACACCGCTCCGCTCGACCGGGCGGGCCCGCCGTCCGGCACCTCGTACCAGGTCGCCGGTGACCTGCTGCTCGCCGCCGAGCCGAACGGCGACCGGCTGACCGGGTACGACGTCGACGGGCTGACACTCCGGTGGGACGTGCCGTGGCGGATGCCGTCGTTCTTCATCGCGTGCGGGTCGTTGATCTGCGCGCAGGGCGAGGCCGGCGGGGTGCGGGCGCTGGACCCGGCGACCGGCCGGACGGTGTGGCGCGACAACCGGTGGGAGCTGTCCGGGGTCGAACGTGGCGGCCGGCTGCTGGCGAGCAGCCTGGGCCGGGGCGTCTGGCATCCGCTGGCGGTGCTCGACGTCGCCTCCGGGCGGATCGCCGCCGAACTGGACGTCTGGAACGTCGCCGCGTCGCAGAGCCCGCACGGTCCGGTGTTCGCGTTACGCCCGGCCGGCGAGGGCCGGATGCTGGTCGCCGAACTGGACGTGGCCGCCGCGCGGGCCCGGGTGCGCGACGTGCTGCCGGCCGTCTCCGGCGACTGCCAGGCCGACGCGCAGCTGCTGCTGTGCCGGCTGGTGGACGGCGCGTTCGGGGTCTGGCGGGTGCCCCGGTGACGGTGATCGACCTGGGTGAGGTCGGTCACCACGACGAGCCGACGCCCCCGCCGGCACGCCGGCCCCGGGCGCGGCGGTCGGCCGGCCACCCGGCGGTCGTCGCCCTGACCGCCCTGCTCCTGCTGCTCACCCTGGCCGGCGCGGCACCCGGGCCGACCCGGTTGACCCCGGTGCCCGTGCCGGACGTGCCGGAGCCCAGCCACCTGATCGTCGGGGGCCTGCTGGTGCTCGCCTACCCGTCGGCGCTGTCACCGGCCGGCATCCGGCAGCTCACCGCGATCGACCTGGCCGACGGGCGGGTCCGCTGGGAGGCGTCGCTGTCGCCCCGGCACCAACTGGTGGTGCTGGAGGGGGTCGGCGACGACGTGGTGGTCACCACCGATCCCGGCGGCGAACCGGTCTCCATGGTGCTCGACCACGTCGACGGGCGGAGCCGGTGGCGGCAGCCCGGGGTGGCGGTGCCGACCGCCGACGGCGGGTTGCTGCTGGAGGACGTGCACATCGACCGGGTGGCGGTGCGCGGGGTCGACCCGGCGACCGGCGCGACCCGCTGGACGGTCACCGCCGGGGCGGCCACCGTCGGCTACCGGACGGGGGAGCGCGGCGTCGCGGAACTCGTCGTGGTGACCAGCGCCGGCCGGGCCGAGGCGTACGACGTCGACACCGGCGTACGCCGGCTCGCGTTCCCGGTGCCGCCTGCCCGCAGCGACCATCACCACGTGGCCCAACCGGTCGGTGACCTGCTGCTGGTCGACGGGGAACCGGGTCGGCTGGCCGGCTACGACCTGGCGTCCGGTCGGCGACGGTGGGACACGCCGGTGCCGGCGTCGGCCGCCTGGTCCGTCTATTCCTGCGGCGACGCCGTCTGTCTGCGGGAGTCGTCCGCGACCGACGTGCTCGATCCGGTGACCGGCCGGGTGCGTTGGACCTCCGACCGGTGGGCCCCGGTCGAGACGGTCGCCGGCCGGATGGTCGGGGTCAACGCCGACGGGCCGCCGCGGCTGGCCCTGCTCGACGCGGCGACCGGGCGGCCCGTGGCCGAGCCGGGCCGGTGGGAGTTGGTCCACCAGTGGCCGCCCACCGTCCGGCTGCTGGCCGTCCGGCCGGCCACCGGCGATCGGCAGGTGCTGGCCGAGCTGGACCCGACCGACGGCACGCTGCGGGTCCGCGACGTGCTGCCCGGCCGGTGGGAGGCCTGCTGGTGGAGCCAGGGAGTGCTGGTCTGCTGGCGGCAACGGAACACCCTCGGGGTGTGGCGGATGCCCGACTGACGGTGCGGGGCGGTCCACCCGTGACCAGCCGTTTGGTCGGCGGCGCTAGGTTGTCGGACAGGTCGGCGAGGAGGTCGGGATGCGGGTGCTGGTGGTCGAGGACGAACGGAACCTCGCCGACGCGATCGTGCGGGGGCTGCGCAAGCGGGGCATGGCGGTCGACGTGGCGTACGACGGGGACGCCGGCCACGAGGCCGCCTTCGTCACCCGGTACGACGTGGTGGTCCTCGACCGTGACCTGCCCGGCATGCACGGCGACCAGATCTGCGCCGAGCTGGCCGCCTCCGGCACCCTCACCCGGGTGCTGATGCTGACCGCCAGCGACACCGTCGCCGACCGGGTGGAGGGGTTGGGCCTCGGCGCGGACGACTACCTGCCCAAGCCGTTCGCCTTCGACGAGTTGGTGGCCCGGGTGCAGGCGTTGGGCCGGCGGGCCACCCCGGCCGCCCCGCCGGTGCTCCAGGTGGGCGACGTGGTGCTCGACCCGGCCCGCCGGGTGGTCACCCGGGCGGGTGCCCCGGTCGACCTGACGAACAAGGAGTTCGGGGTGCTCAGCGAGCTGGTCAAGGCGCGCGGCGCGGTGGTCTCCAGCGAGGAGCTGCTGGAACGGGTCTGGGACGCCAACACCGACCCGTTCACCACCATCGTCCGGGTGACCGTGCGGACCCTGCGCAAGAAGCTCGGCGATCCACCGTTGATCGAGACGGTGGTCGGCGCGGGCTACCGGACGGTCGGTTCATGAGCGCGGGGAGTGGGCCGGTGCGGCGGGGCGGCTGTCCGGGGCCCGGGGTGCGGTCGTGAGCCGGCGGCTGCGGCCCACCCTGCGGTTACGGTTGACCCTGCTCAACGGGGTGCTGCTGGTCGGGGCCGGGGCGATCCTGGTGACGCTGGCCTGGTTGCTGGTGCGCGACGCGCTGCGGCCCACCGACGAGCTGCGGCCGGGCACCACCGTGCTGCTGGCCGACGGGCGTTCACTGGACGCGGCGGTGTGGCAGCGGCAGCTGGTCGACGCCGCCTCCGACGAGCTGCTGGTCAAGGGCCTGCTGGCGCTGCTGGCGATCAGCGTGGTCGGGGTGGCCGGGGCGTACTGGGTGGCCGGGCGGACGCTGCGCCCGCTGCACCAGGTCACCGCGACCGCGCGCCGGCTCGGCGAGACCACGCTCGACCAGCGGATCGGCTGGTCCGGGCCGGACGACGAGGTGGCCGAGCTGGCCCGGACCTTCGACGCGATGCTGGACCGGATCACCGGCGCCTTCGAGGCGCAGAAACGCTTCGTCGCCAACGCCTCGCACGAGCTACGGACCCCGCTGGCGGTGATGCGTACCGAGATCGACGTGACGCTCAGCGACGACGAGGCGGACGCCGCCGAGTACCGCCGGATGGCCACCGTGGTCCGGGACGCCTCGGAACGCGCCAACGGCCTGGTGGACGCGCTGCTGGTGTTGGCCCGCAGTGAGGCCCAGACGGGTCGACGGCTGGCCCGGCGTACGGAGTGTGACCTGGCGACCGGCACCGCCAACGCGTTGTCCGCGATGTCCCGCGAGGTGGAGCGGATCGGGTTGCGGGTGCAGTCCTCGCTGCGACCGGCCCCGGTGACCGGTGACCCGGGCCTGCTGGACCGGCTCGCCGGGAACCTGATCGAGAACGCGGTGCGCTACAACCACCTGCACGGCCGGCTCTGGGTGCGTACCGGCACCGACGGGCGGTCGTCCTGGCTGGTGGTGCGCAACACCGGGTTCGAGGTGGACCAGGCCGACGTGCCGGGGCTGTTCGAGCCGTTCCGCCGGGGCGGGCGGGAACGTACCGGGGCGCGGGGTTCCGGGCTGGGCCTGTCGATCGTCCGGGCGGTTTGCGACGCGCACGGCGGGACGGTCCAGGTCACCGCACAGAAGGGCGGGGGCCTGGAGGTGACCGTCACGCTGCCCTCGGCCGACCAGGCCCCGGGCTGAACCGGCTTGCCGGCCGGCCGGACGCCTGCGATGATCGCCCCGTCGGCCCGGACCGAGGAGAGGGGGTGCGGTAGATGTCCATCATGACCTGTCCCGCGCCCCGCCCTGCCCACCGCTGACACCGCACGTCACGGGGCGCGTTCCACTGCTGCGAAAGGCAGACCCGTGAGCGCACGGATCCACAACATCGGTATCGACTGTCACGACACCTACGCCCTGGCCGGCTTCTGGGCGCAGGTCTTCGAGTGCCCCCGCCAGCCCGACGACCACCCCGGTGACTCGGAGGCGATGCTGCTGCCGCCGGGCGGGCCGGAGGTGCTCTTCCTGGCCGTGCCGGAGGGCAAGTCGGTGAAGAACCGCCTGCACCTCGACCTGGAGCCGGTCGACCGGACCCGGGACGAGGAGGTCGCCCGGCTGCTGGCCGTCGGTGCCGTCCAGGTCGACGACCAGCGTCGGCCCGACGGCACGGGTTGGGTGGTGCTGGCCGACCCGGAGGGCAACGAGTTCTGCGTGCTGCGCAGCGCCGCCGAGCGGGCAGCCACGACCGGCTGACCGTCGGGCCGGCTGACCGGCGTAGCTGCCGGCGGGCCGGCCTGGACGCCGACGGGCCCCGTCCACCGTGGGGTGGACGGGGCCCGTCGGGGCGACCGGGTGGGGTCAGCCCTTCTTCTCGATCTGCCCGCGCATGGTGACGAACTCGGACTTCAGCTCGGCGGCCGACTTGTAGTACTGGACGATGAGGCCCACGCTGCCCCGGTCGGCCCAGATGCAGACGCCCAGCGGGACGCCCTCGCTCTTGCCGTCGCCGCACTTGGCGTCGCCACCGAGCGGGCCGGCGTCGACGGCCGCCATGTTGGTGACGTTGAGCTGGCTGGAGATGCCGGTGACGGCGTCGTCGAGTTCCTTCTTGGGGTCGACCATCACACCGGACGCGGCGGCGATCATCAGCAGGTCCCGCTTGGCCGGGTCGCCGTAGAAGGCACCTGCGGTGCTCGTCTCGTTCTGCACCGACTTCTTCATCTCGGTGACCAGGCTGTCGGCGACCGCCTTCAGGCCCGGCTCGGTGACCTGCGGGCGGCCGGCCAGGGTGGCGGGGGCGGAGACGGTCGTGTTGGCGGCGTCCACCGCCTCCTTGACGTCGTCCTTGAGGGCGAACGCGGCGATCGCCGCGCCGCCGAGGCAGAGCACCAGCAGCACGGCCAGCACGATCAGCACGATCTTGCCGACGGACCGCTTCTTCGCCGGCGCGGGCGGGGCGGCGTACGGGGTCGCCCCGACGCCGTCCGGCTGCTGCGGGAAGCCGCCCTGCGGGGCCGGCGGCGGGTAGCTGCCCTGCGGCGCGTCGCCGTCCGGCTGGTGGGCGGGAGGGGTGGTCGGGGGCTGGGACATCAGATCGGCTCCAGAGATCGTTTGTTGAGGCCGGGTGATCTTAGCCAGCCCGACCGACATCCCTCGCCGCCGACCGGTCCGCCCGGGTCGACCCCGGGGCCACCGGCCCGCGCGGTCCCCGGAGCACGGCCCGCACCGGGTGCCGCCGCCGCGCGCCGGTGGGCGCGGACAGCGGCAGGGGCGGCCACGGGGTCCGGTGGACCCGGTGACCGCCCCCGGGCGGATCAGTCCCGCTTCTCGATCTGACCCCGGATGGCGACGAACTCGGACTTCGCCTTGGCCGCCGAGGAGAAGTACATGACGATCATGCCGACGCTGCCGTGGTCGGCCCAGACGCAGACGCCGAGCGCGATGCCGGATGCCTTGCCGTCGCCGCACTTCGCGACCCCGCCCAGCGGGCCCGGGTCGATGGTGGACATCTTGGTGACCGCGAGCGAGCTGCCCAGCCCCTTGACCGCGTCGTCCAGCTCCTGCTCGGGGAGGATGACCGGACCCGACGCGCCGGCCATCATCACCATGTTCTTGCTGGCCGCGCTGCCGTAGAACGCGCTCACCGCGCCCGTCTCGTTGCGGACCTCGGACTTCATGTCGCGGACCATCTGGTCGGCGATGCGGCGCAGCTCCGGGTCGGTGCTCTTGGACCGGCCGCCGAGGGTCGACGGGGTCACCAGCCGGATCGGGCCAGGGTCGTCGACGTCCTCGGAGGGGGTCGGGTCGGGGGTCGGGCTGTCGGACTCGACAGGCGTGGGGCTCGGGGTGGGCGAGGCCGCGACGGTGGGCGTCGGCGACGGGGTCGGCGTCTTCGGGTCGTCGTCGTCGCTCAGGGCGACCCAGGTGAGGCCGCCGCCGCCGAGGCAGAGCACCAGGAGCCCGACGAGCCCCAGCGACAGCAGCAGCGGCAGCTTCGACCGCTGGGGCGCGGGGGCGTGCGGCGGGGAGCTGAACGGCGCGCCGCCGAAGCCGGCGTACTGCTGCGCGGCGGGATCGGGGTAACCGCCCGACCCGGCGGCACCCGGGTAGCCCGGCTGCGGGCCGGGGTAACCGGGCTGCGGGGAGCCGGGATAGCCGGGCTGGGCCGCGCCCGGGTAGCCGGGCTGCGGGGCCGCCGGGTAGCCGGGCTGCGGTGCGCCCGGATAGCCGGACGGTGGGCTGCCGGGCGGCCCGGAGTGCGGTGCGCCCGGGTAACCGGACGGTGGGGTGCCGGGCGGCCCGGACTGCGGGGCGGCCGGGTAGCCGCCCTGCGCCGGGTCGGACTGCGGCCAGCCGCCGTACTGCGGGCCGGGGTACGGGTCGGCCGGCGGGCCCGACTGCGGATCGGCCGGCCACCCGCCGGGCTGCGATGCCGCCGGGTACGGCGTGGTGGGCCAGCCGCCACCCTGCGGCGGGGTGTGCGGGCCCTCGGGCGGCACCGGAGGGCCGTCGGAGTAGTGACCGGTGGGCGAGCCGTGCTCCGGCTGCCCGGACCAGGGATCGACCGGCGGTGAGGTCATCAGATCAGCTCCAGGCGAGGGTGAGAACGCGTGATGGTAGCCAGACGGTGCCCGGCCGCGCAGCCCCCCGAGTCTGACGAGGGTACGCAAACGACGATCGCGGTGGCCACGATATCCCGGGGGGGAGGACATCGGCGGCCACCGCGATCGCGGGGGAGCGGGGATGGTTCAGGCGCGCAGGCTGGCGACCCCACGCGGCAGGAAACGCCGCCCGGTGACCCGCTCGGAGGTGCCGGTCCGGTCGAGGTACGGCGTGATCCCGCCCAGGTGGAACGGCCAACCGGCACCGAGGATCATGCACAGGTCGATGTCCTGCGCCTCGGCGACGACACCCTCGTCGAGCATCAGCCGGATCTCCTGCGCCAGTGCGTCGAGGGCGTTCTGCCGGACCTGTTCGGCGGTGAGCGGCTGGTCGCCGACGACGAGCAGCTTGGCCACCTCGTCGTTGATCCGGTCCTCGACGACGATCGGCTGACCCGAGTCGGCGATCCGACGGAGGTTCTCGCTGACGCCGAACCGGTCCGGGTACGCCGCGTGCAGGGTGCCGCCCACGTGGTACGCCACGGCCGGCCCGACCAGCTGGAGCAGGGCGAGCGGACGCATCGGCAGCCCCAGCGGGTCCAGCGCGCTGTCCGCCACGTCCAGCGGGGTGCCCGCGTCGACGGCGGCGAACACGGTGCCCAGGAAGCGGGTGAGCAGCCGGTTGACCACGAACGCCGGGGCGTCGGAGACCAGCACCGAGGACTTCTTCAACTGCTTGCCCACAGCGAACGCGGTGGCCAGGGTGGCGTCGTCGGTCCGCTCGCCCCGGACGATCTCCAGCAGCGGCAGCACCGCCACCGGGTTGAAGAAGTGGAAGCCGACCAGCCGCTGCGGGTGCTCCAGCTCGGCGGCCATCGCGGTGATCGACAGCGAGGAGGTGTTGGTGGCGAGCACCGCCTCCGGCGCGACGATCTTCTCCAGTTCGGCCCAGACCTGCTTCTTGACGTCCAGGTCCTCGAAGACGGCCTCGATGACGAAGTCGGCGTCGGCGAAGACGGACTTGTCGACCGAGCCGGAGACCAGGCCGTACAGCTTGGCGGCGGTGCCCTTGTCCATCCGGCCCTTGCTGACGGCCTTCTCGATCTGGGTGTGCACGTAGCCGACGCCCTTGTCGACCCGGGACTGGTCCAGGTCGGTCAGCACGACCGGCACCTGGAGGCGGCGGGCGAACAGCAGCGCGAGCTGGCTGGCCATCAGGCCGGCACCGACGATGCCGACCTTGGTGACCGGCCGGGCCAGGCCCTTGTCCGGCGCGCCGGCCGGCCGCTTGGCCCGCCGCTGCACCAGGTCGAAGGCGTACAGGCCGCTGCGCAGTTCCTCGGAGAAGATCAGGTCGGCCAGCGCCTCGTCCTCGGCGGCGGTGCCGGTGGCGAAGTCGGCGTCCTTCGCCGTCTCCAGCAGGTCCAGCGCCTTGTACGCGGCCGGGACCGCGCCGTGCAGCCGCTGGTCCAGGGTCTGCCGGGCGAAGTAGAGCACGCCCGCCCACATGTCCCGGTCGACCTCGGGCCGGGTGACGGTGACCTCGCCCCGGACCACCCCGGCGGCCCACTCCAGCGACCGTTCCAGGAAGTCGGCCGGCTCCAGCAGCACGTCCGCGATGCCCATCTCGGCGGCCTGCTTCGGCTTGAGCATCTTGTTCTGCATCAGCGGGTTCTGCAGGATCACCTGGGTGGCGGCGGGGATGCCGATCAGGTTCGGCAGCAGTTGGGTGCCGCCCCAGCCGGGGACGAGGCCGAGCGACACCTCGGGCAGGGCCAGCGCCACCGCGCCACCGGACAGCGTCCGGTAGTGGCAGTGCAGGGCCAGTTCCAGGCCGCCGCCCATCGCCGCGCCGTTGACGAAGGCGAAGGTGGGCACGGCGCTGTCCCTGAGCCGGGCGAAGACCCGGTGGCCGAGCCGGCCGATCTCCAGCGCCTGCTCCCGGTCCGCCAGCGCGGGCAGGCTGGTGATGTCCGCGCCCACGCAGAAGACGTACGGCTTGCCGGTGACCGCGACGAACGCCGGCTCGGCGGCGAGCGCGGCGGTGATCGCCTCGTCCAGGCTGGCCAGGCCACCCGGGCCGAAGGTGTTCGGCTTGGTGTGGTCGAAGCCGTTGTCCAGGGTGATCAGGGCGGCGGGCCGGTCCAGCCCGGGTACGTCCACCTGCCGCAGCAGCGCCCGGGTGACGACCTCGTTCGGTGCGCTGAGGCTCATTTGTCTGCACCCTCCCAGTTCGGGTTCTCCCAGATGACCGTGCCGCCCATGCCGATGCCGATGCACATGGCGGTGAGGCCGTAGCGCACCTCGGGGTGCTCGGCGAACTGCCGGGCGAGCTGCGTCATCAGCCGTACGCCGGAGGAGGCGAGCGGGTGACCGATGGCGATCGCGCCGCCCCACGGGTTGACCCGGGGGTCGTCGTCGGCGATGCCGAAGTGGTCGAGGAAGGCGAGCACCTGCACGGCGAACGCCTCGTTCAGTTCGAACAGGCCGATGTCGTCGATGCTCAGGCCGGCGATGCGCAGCGCCTTCTCGGTCGACGGGATCGGGCCGACACCCATCACCTCGGGTTCGACGCCGACGTAGCCATACGACACCAGCCGCATGGCGACCGGCAGGCCCAGCTGACGGGCGGTGGCCTCGTCGGCGAGCAGGCTGGCGGTGGCGCCGTCGTTGAGGCCGGCCGCGTTGCCGGCGGTGACCTTGCCGTGCGGGCGGAACGGGGTCTTCAGGGTGGCCAGCTTTTCGAGCGAGGTCTCCCGGGGGGCCTCGTCGGTGGTGGCCAGGCCCCAGCCGCCGTCGGCGTCGCGGATCGCGACCGGCACCAGGTCGGCCTGGAGCTTGCCGTCGGCGTACGCCTTGGCGGTCTTGAGCTGCGAGGCGAGCGCGAACGCGTCGGTGCGCTCCTTGGTGACGTGCGGCACCCGGTCGTGCAGGTTCTCGGCGGTGGCCCCCATCACCAGGGCGGACGGGTCGACCAGCTTCTCCGCGATGATCCGCGGGTTGGGGTCGACGCCCTCGCCCATCGGGTGCCGGCCCATGTGCTCCACGCCGCCGGCGATGGCGATGTCGTACGCGCCCATCGCGATGCCACCGGCGACGGCGGTGACGGCGGTCATCGCCCCGGCGCACATCCGGTCGACGGAGAAGCCCGGGACGGTCTTGGGCAGGCCGGACAGCAGGGCGGCGGTGCGGCCGATGGTGAGGCCCTGGTCGCCGATCTGGGTGGTGGCGGCGACGGCGACCTCCTCGACCCGCTCCGGGGGCAGTTGCGGGTTGCGGCGCAGCAGCTCACGGATGCAGCGGATCACCAGATCGTCGGCGCGGGTGTTGGCGTACATGCCACCCGCCTTGCCGAACGGGGTGCGGACACCGTCGACGAAGACGACATCCCGAACTTCTCGGGGCACTTGGAGCCTCCTTATCGACCACGACCCGGCCGGCGCGCCGCGGGGGCGGCACGGGCCGGGTGAGGGTCGGCCGGCACTGGCGTTTCCCCGGGAATGCTACTCGCCAGTAACCACAGCCGTCACCACCCCCGGTGTGGCCCACCCCACACTCCGGCCGGGCTCGGTGCGGGCCCACCGGCCGACGGGCAGGCGTCGGCCGGGCACGGCGGGCTGCGCCGCAGCCGCCGACGCCGGACCGGCCGCGCGGCAGGGGCCGGACCGGGCGCG